>NZ_CEZPJD010000451.1:0-6298 GCF_983059655.1 Okeania sp. | reverse complement strand
GCTAGTTAACGATCGAAGTACGAAAATTGGGGTAATTTATTTTCTGCTATTCCCTTTATTAATGCTAGTTAAGATAAACTAAAAAATTTGATTGAGAGCAGTAAATTGTTAGGCATACTTTTAGCAGATAAACAGCCGCTGGATGGTTGACAATATAACTATTTTTTGATATGAAAGGGCTTGCTAATTTCAAAAAAAATATAATATAATTTAAAAAATGTAGAGACCTAACCGATCGAACTTGACTCTCATACAGGGACAACAAATTATTTAAAATCTCTTTCGTCTTTTTCAAGTAAAGTCTAATCGGGTAAACTATATTAATTTATATTTTTGATTTCATATAAAAAATTTCAGAAGTAGCTCTAAATACCATCAGCTAGAATTTTGAAGAGAGTTTAGGTGGGTTCGCTGCTACGCCTAAGTTACAGAGGTAGAAAATGAAAATACAAACCCACAATAACCATAATCTAGAATCTCTTGAATCGCCAATCAACTTTGGAGATTCAGCTCTTGGTTTAATCACAACTAGGAGTTTTCCTGCCATAGTTGGTACTGCTGATATGATGCTGAAGTCATCTGGGGTTATTCTGGTAGGATACGAAAAAATTGGTAGTGGATATTGTACTGCGGTAGTTCGCGGTGGTGTTGCTGATGTTCGTTTAGCAATAGACTCTGGAGCAGAAACAGCGAAAGAATTTGGACAACTTATTTCTCATTCTGTAATTCCTCGACCTTTACCTAATTTAGAAGCTGTACTACCTATTGGCAGTCTTTTATTTAAGTTATCTCAAGGTAGAGTTTCTGCTGAGTTTAGAAATAAGGCAGTTGGTCTGATAGAGACTAAAGGTTTTCCAGCAATGGTGGGAGCTTGTGACGCAATGCTCAAAGCTGGTGATGTACAGTTGACTGCTTATGAAACTACAGGGGCAGGTTTATGTACTGCTATTGTGAGGGGTTCGGTTTCTAATGTGGCAGTGGCAGTAGAAGCTGGTATGCACGAAGCAGAAAGAATTGGAGATTTAAATGCTGTAATGGTCATTCCTAGAGCATTGGATGATTTAGAAAGAACATTACCTTTAGCTACTTATTTAATTGAGGAAAAATCTGAACCTCTACGTCTGCCATTGGCAATTACAGAAAAAGAAAAGGAACTTGTGAGATTACCAGATTTTTCTCAACTTCCTGTACCTATGAAAGAAGAAGTTAAGGATAAATAGTATACTTCCGTTTATTGTCTAGAGTCAAAAGTCAAAAGTAGAGAGCTCTCTGATAGATGGCATAGTTCTCCAGGATGCAAATACTTAGGGTTTGCTGATTAAAGACCAGAGTCTTTATAGCCCACGTTCCGCACGTCAAGAGCGTAACATCAAAAGTAGTATAAAAATGGTAGCTTGATAAGTATTTATACTGTAAAAATTATCTTCATTGAGCTTTCTTAGAAGTCAAATTCTCAGGAAAATATTAAGAGCATAAATACTTACATGGAGCCAGACAATTAGTCGGTATCATTCCCTACTGACTATTGACTATTGACTACTCACCTTTTATACTACATTTTGTGGTGCGGAATGTGGGATAAAGGTTTTAGCCTTTTTAGAACGTGAAAAAGTACCTGATTTTTGCCTTATAAGACTCAAAAAGTGAGTATTTTGGCGTATAGTTGGGCAGAGTTAGCAAGGGACAATTTTTCTGAGTACCTCCTCTACAACTCCCTCTAACTCTTGAGTCTTAGCTACTCTCTACTCTCTGCCTTAGCAAAAAGACTTCCATAAGCAAACCTTACTTAGTAGATAGAAGTATAGCCTCAGCACAAGAAATCTGTAACTGAGGCTATGATCGACTTAGTATCCAGAGACTCTGGGAAAAAATAGGCTGCCAAGTAGTGCCGTAGGCGAAATTCTACCAAGATAAGTGGCTTAGGGCAGCAATGTGTAACAGCAATCTTGGAAACCCGCAATGTATCTACTATAGGTCAGCGTCGGCAGAATGTCATACAAAAGAGCCACCATTTCTACGAGTAACACCAATTACAGAAGGTCTTGGCGGTAGCAAACCATTAAAACTACCTCCAGGAGTACCTATATATCCTATATTACTAGGCCAATTACTACCACGAGGTACACTTCGCTGCTGAGTAAAGAGAGTACCATCCAAATTTAACATCTCAATATCTCGACCTAGTTGAACTCCATCTCCCATTGGAGCACTTTCCCCTGGATGCTGTACAGCTAATAGTAGAGTTTCATCTACACCGCTACTATTTCTGATAAAATATGGTCCAGTCATTTCACAACGAGGAGGCCCATAAGCAAAAGGTACAACTAATCCAGCATTAGGTCCAACAACAGGAATATAGAACAACCAGTTATTACCAAATACCCCTGTTAAGCTAGAAACATTTCCAGTAGCAGTATGGTCAATATCTCTTAGCTCTCCAGCAGCACCAGTTCGGAACCCATTGTGATTACTGGTAGACATATCTGTTACACCCCAGATATTACCCAGAGTATCAATTTCTAGGTTATCCACATTAGCAAAGCCAGCACCATTTATTGCACCATCTTCTCCACTATGCTCAAAAACTGACCAACTAAAGGTTAGACTTGTAGCATCGCTGTTGGTTTCAATAATTCGGTACAGACCGCCAAACTGCTGAATAGCATCAACATCTGCAGAGTATTTGCTGACAACAAAGACTCTAGAATCTGGATATCCATCTCCACCAGGTGCATTATCTGTGTAGGCAATAAATACACTACCATCACCGGGGTGAACTTCTACGTCTTCAGGACGAGAAGTAGGAGTAGCACCTACTAAGTTAGCAGCTAAGAAAGCATCACATAAAATAGCGCCTTGGCTAGTGTAGAAATCTCCTAAAGTTCTTCCCTGATAATTAGATAATACGCTTTCATTTGTCAGGTCTACAATGAAAGACCCACCATCCTGTTCAGCTCCAGGAATACCAGCACGTTGAGGTAAGCGAATCCGGCCATCTCTTTGAGCTTCACCAAAAGCGTTTAATTCAGCTTGAGCAATCTCGCTTGGTGATAGAGGATTAGTGGGAGTGCTAGGAACTAATGGAATCCACTGACCACTACCATCAGGATTTAACCTTGCAGCATAAAGAGTTCCACTCTCAAATAATTGGCTATTATTTGGGTCAGTAGCACTAGAAACAATACCATCACTCACAAACTTCCAGGTATGACCACCACGACGGTCATCTCCCATATATGCTACTAATGGTCTGCCTGCTTCTATCCGAAATGCAATATTTTCATGGCGGAAACGACCTAGAGCTGTATGTTTCCTGTTTTGGAAACTTGGGTCTGCTGGAGAAATTTCTACCATCCAGCCATACTTTTCACCGACTAAACCAAAGATAAAACCTATCTCTTCATCTTCATCATAACCAGTTTGAGTACCGTTAGGTAATACGCCTTCTGTAACGCTACCTTGGAAGTTTTCTTCAGCAGTCAAGATTGTGCCCCAAGGAGTTGTACCACCAGAACAATTGAAGGCTGTACCAATAATTCGATTACCAAGTCCATCAGAACTTAGAGGAAATACATCAGTAGCAGCAGGTCCAGTACCTACTAAGAAGTTTTGGTCTCCAGTCTGATAGCTAGCTGGACCCCAAGATGTAATGCTTTGATAACCATCTGAACGTTCAGAGTTAATTCCTAGTCCAGATAATAGGTGTACTCGACGGTTAGCATCATCTGCTACAGGAGCATAACGACCATTACTTTTTCTAATTCTGAGAATAGATCCACCTTGGTTATAAGCAAATTCCCCACGGGTGAAGGAGCTCTCTTGAGATAAATCTAAACCTAGTACAAGTTGGTCTGTTGTGGGGAAACCAGCTAGGTCATCACCACCTATTAATGAGGATATGGGATAAGAGACATACTCATGGTTAACCCATAGGTAGCCATCATCAGGATTACCATTAATAGGGATAAAGCTTACATAGTCGCAGTTATAACCAAAGTATTCTTCTGAGTTAGGAAATACGCGATCGCCCCAGCTAACTATTACATACCTTTCAAATTCGGGAGGTACTATGACATCATCAAAATACTCATAGGATTGTAGTGCTACATCTACACCTGCCCCTACAGTACCTCCTTCTCCACCTATTCCTAAAGGTACAAAGCTAGGGTTACTTTCGTAAGCTTCTAAAGGATGTGCCAGTTTTAGTGGCGTGAAACTCAGACCCCCGGTTTGAGCTTGAGCTATTTCGGAGCTACTACCCAAAAAATTGCCAATTTTTGGTGATAGTGCTGTAGCTGCTGCGCTACATCCGAAAAACATTAATAGTTTTCTACGAGTTAGTCTGGACATAAAATTTTATTTAGTCCTCTTCTCTCCAAGAGGTGGTAGATTACGGTGTTTAAGTTTATTGCGAGCAGTATTTTTAACCTCAATCTTGTCTGTATAGTTGGTTGCTTTAAGTACTGCCTTCAGAAGTCTACCTAGATAAATTTATAATGAGTTTATAGTTAGTTTAAGCGTAATTAAAGTATTGTTTAAATTTTGGTTAATCTATCTGATTTAGCCAGTAATAAGAAGATATTTGATAATATTTTATTTCACTTTTATCAAGTTATGAAAGTTTATATAGAGTCTAATTATTGAACTTATTGAAGAAGGTTTTAGTTATTGAGGATAGAATGAATTTGAATGATTATTAGCTAGTTAAGTGTATATTATTCTTATGTTTGCCAAATAATTAAGTTTTAAAGCCTCTCCTTTAAAGGATAAACAAGAAAAAATTTTCTTTTTAATCAATTGAGTCAATCCTCTTATTTTCAAAGAGATATATAGCAATGAGCGCTGGTATATTTACAGATTGCAGGAGATGTCCAATAGCTAAAAGTCTTATATTATCGGCAATTTACTCCCCCTGTTGCCTGTTGCCTGTTGCCTGTTGCCTGCGCACAGCGCTATAATTATTAATTAGCTATCAGTTTTCAGTATTTAACTGTCAGCTAAAAATTCGATGCTTTAAGTTCCAAACTATATTTTAAAAAATTAGTGATGCGCCTTTTCTGGGGGTTTTAATCCCATATTATATATCTTGAAAAGCTGACTTCTGATAGCTTAGTGTTGATTGCTACTTCAATTATTAATTAGGGTTTGCTGAATACTCCTCTACTATTAATCGTCAATTTTTGAGTCGTCTTCATCAGAAGGAAATACTGGAGGTTTAGATGTAGGTGGTGTGGGAGATTTTTTTGACGGCTGAGGAACTATAGGTTGAGTATTGGGTGATGGTGGAGGTGGAGCTGGAATTTGAGGAGAAGAGTTGGGAGTTTGAGGTTGAGTTTTGGGTGTATCTTGATTATCATTATCAAACTTTAGTAAATATTTGGCATCGGCAAAATATCTAGTCAAATCATCAATTTCTGTATTTTTTTGCCATTCAGAACGAGATATTTTTGAGCGTAGAATTGGTACTATTTGACTTTGACGTTCTCCTAATATAGTGATAGTGATTTCTGTGATTTCGGGATTATTTTTGAATTCTTTATCGATAGTATTTTTTGCTAATTTTTCTGCTTGTTCTACAAGATTTTTATAAGAGTTATTATTGTTAGAGTTAATTAAAAGACTGGTGTTTTTCGCAGAAGCTAATATAATTTTATCTGTAGTTAAAATACTAGCTAATATTAAGATTATACTCCAGAAAATACGATAATATAAATTCATTGAGTTAAGTTTTTCAAGAATAAAAAATTATTAATTAACATAACATATAATAATTAAAGTTAATTTAAGTTTTGGTTAAAAAATTACTATAATTAGATTTCTCTGTCTGACTTGAGAATTGTCACGAAAGCGATCGCTACTCTAATCAAACTATTCCTAAAATTCAGTATTTCAGTAGTTAAGCAAAATTAATTGGTAAGCATTCAGCTATTAGCTGTCAGCTATCAGCAACAAGACTCTGTTGTTAAGGACAGTGTTTAAATTAACAACTGATTTTAAGAGCAAGGGAGGCAATTTTTGTAGTAAGGCAATTAATAAAGCGTCGATCCTAAACTAAAAGCAATAGCTGATAGCTGACGGCTGTTTGCGCAGCATTCCGGAGGAAATGCTTACATTAATTGTATATTTGATGATTGGGTTATTTGAGTTATCAGTTATCAGTTATCAGTACCTCCGATAAAGCCGATTGAAATTTTTTCATCCCCTTAAAAGGGAAGGCTTTAGACCTCATTTTTTGGTAATAGCATGTTCAACAATGAATAATGAATAATGAATAATGAATAATTACCTCTCCTTGAAA
>NZ_CEZPJD010000450.1:0-6311 GCF_983059655.1 Okeania sp. | reverse complement strand
AGGGGAGGCTTTAAACCTGAATTATTGAATTATTGAATTATTAATTATTCGGTAAAATAAATCTAAAGAAACATTTCAAATATCTAGTATTCGGTGGGTTACGGCAACTAGGAATATATTATTTGATTTTGTGAGATTATTTCCGCCTAACCCACCCTACATCAATACTTAATATTTTTTTATAGATACCCTCTTAGGACTAGGGAACCATCTATATAATCTCTAGTAATAAATCACCTTTTTGTTGGAGTTTATAGCTAAGAAAATTGATAAATATTCCCCAACCGATATAACAGAGAGTTTGAGCTAAGTTGTGATTACGTCTTTGCAGCATTCTGTAGGAAACCATATCCTTAATGTTCAAATTCTCAACGATTACTGCTTGATTATTATTGATAATTTATGTAGAAAGTATTGACGGGCATTACTAATAGGTTCGTGAACTGTTAACTATTAGCTTGCAAGCTTTTACCCTTGATTTACTTTCTTGATTCTTACAAGCTAATTTAACTTGCTTTATAGCTAGGTTTTGCTCATGGTTTTTGATGTTTTTGGGTTAGCATATTGCCTTTTCATTTGAAATGCGGAAACAGAGTATTGCTCAAAAGGGAACAGGGAACAGGGGACAGTAAAGAAGAAAAAACACTATTAAATAGTAGCTTTGCACAATAATTAATGGATACTCAAGACAGGATTTTTTGATTAGAAAAAAGCTCAATCTAGATTTACATCTCATTTGAAAACACTATACTTATATTTTTTGTCGCCATCATGGGTAATAAAAAAGTCCTAAATCAATGCCAACAACCTTGCCTATAACAACTACTTCAAAGGTTTCTTATTCGGTGTAAAATAACAATGAAGCATAATACTTTACTATGGATATTTTGGTGATTTTTACGGTTTGAAGTTGTCTATCAAATAGCTTAGGAATTGAAGATTTTATCACTTCAACTTGAGGTACTTTTACCCCCTTATCTACTACTTTTAATCAATAAGGAACTATTGAAATAAATTTTAGGTGTATGCAGAAATAATATGAGACTGATTTCTGTCAAAACAACCGGATATTTTTTTTACGAATAGTAAGTATAGGAAAGGTCATTTCAGTTATCGGCGATCGGCGATCGGTACCTCCTACTGTTTGCGCAGCATTCCGTAGGAAAGCAGGAAGCTTGAAATACGGAGTTCCATTTTTTTTATCCCCTTAAAAGGGGAGGCTTGAGACCATGATTTTTCGCTCAATAGAGAGATAATAGTAGATTATTTATATATAAATTAGTAAGTAGTTATGCAAAATTAATTGTATACCTATTGCTTGATTTAAACAGGTATACAAAATTATTTTTAGATTTTTATATCTATTGCTCAAGTATACAATTATATTTTTCTTACCTACTTTCTACTCTTTACTCCCTATTAACAAATATTAAATTAATTTGGCACAAGTACTTATGATAATTATTTGATAAAAATTAACTCATTGAAAGTTGAAAGTAGAATTATCAGTGTGCATCTCAATTTTAAATAAAACCAAAAAATTATCACTTTTAGGAAACAAAGAATAGATAATATATGAGATTCATCTAATTATCATAACCCTATTCACGCCAAGGTAGTTAAATATTAATCTGTGTTTTCGGCCTTAAGTATAAAATTTTATCCCGCGCAGATATTGTAAGTATTTAGCCTTTTTTTCTCTTTTTTCATACACTAATATTTGCTTTCTTTGATGCGTTACACCATGAGTTAGTGAGGTCTTGGAGACACTTCAATTAAAGTAACTAATGAAACCTTTAGGGGGTCACACTGCTACTCCAGACATCTTCGGTCTATGTAGAAATATTTTATGAAAATGGTATAAAAAACTTAAGTATAGGTGTAGAATCACTAACTCTAAATAGCCGGACATCATTTTCGATAAATGCTAAATTTAACATATCGCTATCTTATGTAAACATTCACAAGTAAAAAATAAGTAATAAACCTCAGAGGTATTGTAGGAAAGATTAAAGAAAAATTATTCATCAGGAAGTTAAACCCTGATTATTCATTCTTAACAGACGAAGCAATTACAAATATCAACAAATGACAATGAAAAAAACAACAGACAAAGTATTTTGGCAACAACCTTTAACCTATTTATTAATACTGGCAGGGGCTGGAGGGGCATTATTAGGCCAGCGTATGGTATTCCCACAAACAACTAGCTCTTCGGAAAATTCAACAAACATAGTTCAATCATCTTCTAATAATTATGGTACTTCTAACTCAGAAAAGTCTAATTGGTTGCCAGTTAGAGCACCTATTTCCAACGGTAACTTTATTGTAGATGCTGTCCAAAAAGTGGGTCCGGCAGTAGTTAGGATTAATGCTTCTCGAACATTCAGCCAACGACCTAATATGTTTGGTCGAGGAATACCAGAAGATTTCTATGGTTATGAATCTCCTAAATCCCGTTCTGGGCCAGTTGAGCGAGGAACTGGCTCTGGTTTTATTATTAGTTCTGATGGTAAAATTCTCACTAATGCTCACGTTGTAGAAGGTTCAACTACTGTAGAAGTTGTCCTTAAGGATGGCCGTCGCTTACAAGGTCAAGTTTTGGGCACAGATTCTGTAACTGATGTAGCTGTGATTCAAATTGATGCTAATAACCTCCCTACCGTAACTGTGGGAGATTCAAATAATCTACAACCTGGAGAATGGGCGATCGCTATTGGTAACCCCCTAGGTTTAGATAATTCTGTAACAGTTGGTATTATTAGTGCTACAGGTCGTTCTAGTAGTGATGTGGGTGTTCCAGATAAGCGAGTAGGATTTATTCAGACGGATGCTGCAATTAATCCTGGTAATTCTGGTGGCCCTCTACTCAATCAAAATGGTGAAGTGATTGGTATTAATACAGCTATTATTGATGGTGCTCAAGGCTTAGGATTTGCAATTCCTATTAATAATGCTCAACAAATTGCTCAACAATTAATTAAGGGGGGTAAAGCAGAACACGCTTATTTGGGTATTGCGATGCAAACTCTGACACCGGAACTTAGGCAAGAACTCAACCGAAACTTAGATACAAATATTCGGTTATTCGGCGACCAAGGGGTATTAATTATGCAAGTTGTGCCTGGGTCTCCGGCCGATCAAAGTGGTTTACAACCAGGAGATATAATTCAAAGAATTGATAATCAAACTATTACTGAATCTGAAAATGTACAACAAATTGTTCAGAATAAAACGGTGGGTAGTTTGTTGGAATTGGAAGTTAATCGTAATGGTCAGAACTTAAATTTTCAGTTGCGTACTGGTAATTTACCATCTCGGTTAAGAGGATGATTATCAGAAAAGGCAGAGAGCAGAAGGCTGAAGGGAATTGTTATTTCTGCTCTCTACTCTCTGCATAGCTGCCTTAGTTTATTTAACTTTATTGAGCTTGAGTAAAGAAGGAATGAATATTTTGGTTTGATGTATTTTCCAACAATCAATTCTGGGAATTACATTGAATAGATTGGGGTAATTGAAATTCCCACTGTTGCTTTTTTATTTTCCTATCAGAGGCTGAAAGAATAAAAAATAGGGAGTACTAAGATTTGATAAAAATTATTGATTCCCTATTTTTTTTCGATAAAATTGAAGTAGTTTGTACTGGAATTAAGGTTAAAGATAAAAATTTGTTGTTGAAATTTGTTGTTTTATTATCTGATACAAAATCTGGTTATCACAAATACTTTATAGATTAGGATACAAGATTAAATCTTCTCCCTAAAACCTATAAATTTTGCAGAGGAAAAAATTATGGCAATACTAGAAATAGCTCAGTTAGGCAATGAGATATTACGATGTCAAGCTCAACCTATTAGTAATATTTGGGATGAGAATTTACAAAAGCTAATTGATAATTTAATTGCTACTGTAATTGACACAAATGGTGTGGGAATTGCTGCTCCACAAGTTTCAAGTAGCGATCGCCTGTTTATAGTTGCATCGAGACCGAATCTCAGATATCCGAATGCCCCAAAAATGGAGCCATTAGCGATGATTAACCCTAAAATAATTTCTCATTCAGAAGATATGGTTAAGGGTTGGGAAGGTTGTTTAAGTGTGCCAGGAATTAGAGGTTTAGTACCAAGATATAGAGTAGTGGAAGTCGAGTATTCTAATCGAGAAGGACAACTACAAAGACAAAAGTTAAAAGATTTTGTTGCTAAAATTTTCCAACATGAATACGATCATCTAGAAGGTATAGTCTTTTTAGATCGTGTGGAGAGTACTAGGGATTTAATGACAGAAGATGAGTATCAAAAACAAATTTTAAATCAATTGTCAAAAGAGGTATAATTAATCCATTAATTAATAGCATTTTTATCTGGGTAGTCAACACTAAATAGTTCACAAAAGGGAAAAGGGTATACAGAACTTTTTTTGCCAAAAGCAGGAAAATATAGATTTACAAATCACTTGAAAAGACTATATAATTTTTTTTCATGAGATTAAATGAAGAAGTTTAGTCATCTTCAAAAATATAGTTTTTCAAGTTTTTCGTAATTATAACTATGTTAGTTGTAGTTAAAAATAGTAAATAAATTGAGTAAGTGGTATGAGTATTAATCTTAGTAAAGGTGAAAGAATTAGTCTATCTAAAGAAGCGCCTGGAATGAAAAAAGCCCTAGCAGGTTTAGGATGGGATGTAAATGTTTCAGATACAGGTTCAGATTTTGACCTTGATGTTTCTGTATTTATGTTAGGAGCAAATGGCAAAATTCCTCAAGAGAAATATTTTGTCTTTTACAATAACCTAAAATCTGCTGATGGTGCAGTTGAATCGATGGGAGATAGTCGCACAGGAAAAGGAGAAGGAGATGATGAGACTATCACTGTAGATTTATCAAATGTTGATTCTGCCATTGAAGAAATTGTTTTTGTTGTCACTATATATGAAGCAGATAAAAGAAGACAAAATTTCGGACAAGTAAGAAATTCTTATATCAGAATCTATGATGGGGAAACTCAACAAGAAATAACTAAATATGAATTGGAAGAAGATTTTTCTAGGGAAACAGCTATAGAATTTGGTAAATTGTATAAAAAAAGTGGTGAATGGAAATTTCAAGCTGTTGGAGAAGGCTATAACTCTGGTTTAGAAAGCTTTGTACAGAAATATACTTAATTGATTAAGTAATAAACTGTTTAACAATGTAAGCATTCAGCAGTCAGCTATCAGCTATCAGCTACCAGTTATCAACTTATTATCTGAGAATAAGAATTCAAAACTCGCTATTATAGCATAATTTTGAATTAGTATTTTGTCTTAGAGAGTAATTTTTCTGTTCTCAGCAATAAGACTATCCACTTAAGGAGAGTGTTTAAATGAATATAAGCTTTCAGGTAAAGAGAGCTGACTTTCATATTAGGGTTTAATTATAGCTCAATTAATTAATCTTTTATTACACACCAAAAACAATAGCTGAATTCTGAATGCTAAATGCTGAATGCTTACGTCTGTTTAGTTATATTAAAGAGGGTAATAAATGTCTGTTAAACTTAGCAAAGGTCACAGAATTAATCTTTCTAAAGATGCGCCAGGTCTAGCAAAAGTAGGTATTGGTTTAGGTTGGGATGTTAATCCTACTGATACAGGTGTAGAATTTGACTTAGATGCTTCTGTATTTATGTTAGGAGATAATGGAAAAATTCCAGAGGATGAATACTTTGTTTTCTACAATAATTTAAAATCTCCAGATGATTCTGTAAAGCATTGGGGAGATAATAGAACTGGAGAAGGGGAAGGGGATGATGAAACAATAGAAGTAGATTTAACTAATGTTAATTCTAGTATTCAAGAATTACTTTTTGTTGTGACCATCCATGATGCAGAAAAAAGAAGACAAAACTTTGGGCAAGTTAAAAATTCGTTTATTAGAATTTACAATTTGGAAACTCAAGAAGAAATAACTAAATATGAATTAGAAGAAGAATTTTCGAGAGAAACTGCAATAGAATTTGGTCGTCTCTATCAAAAAAATGATGAGTGGAGATTTCAAGCTGTGGGAACAGGATATAACGCAGGTTTACAAACTTTTGTAGAGAAATATGTTTACTAATAACTATAGAACCCCTAAACGGATCTATTAACCATCTCCTCTACGCATAGGGAGTAGGGAGTAGGGAGTAGGCAGTAGGGGGAAAGAATTGATGAATAACAGTGCAATAAAAGAGCATGATTTTTGATTGTTGGAGATATCTATCTATAGTAATTAGGGCTTGCTGAAAAAGTCTTTTTTAAGGAGTAGGGGAGCGGGGGAGTAGGGGAGTAG
>NZ_CEZPJD010000449.1:0-6324 GCF_983059655.1 Okeania sp. | reverse complement strand
CTAAATAGAACTTGCTGAATTTTTCCAAGCAACTCATAAACAGAGGAAAATCTCCCCAAAAATTATTCAATTTTTGCTAACTCAAAAGCAAGAAAATACAAAAACTTGCCAAATAATAAAGACTTGTGCATTAATAGCTAAGATATCCTGAATAAATATATGACTTATGCTAGAAATTAGTGATTTATTTGATGAAAACCTTTATCTAGATGTTAACCCTGAAATTGCAGAAGCAGTAAATAATGGCATCGTACAAAGCGGTTTTGACCACTTTATTCGCTTCGGTCAATTTGAAGGGCGAGACCCCAGTATTTTTTTTGATACTAACTTTTATTTAACCAATAATCCAGATGTTGCTGCCTTAGTACAACAAAACTCAATTACTCCAATTCAACATTTTATTCAAGTTGGTCAATTTGAAAATCGCGATCCTAATTCTCAATTTAATACCGATATTTATCTCCAAACAAATCCAGATGTTGCTGATGCAGTTCAACAAAATTTATTAACTTCCATCGAACATTTTGTTAATTTTGGTATTGCTGAAAATAGATTATTTTCCCAAAATTTTATCGGCACAATATTTGATGTAGTTGTCACCAGTGCAGCTAATAATGGTAATGATGCAGCCATTCGTTTTGATGGTTTAACTGGTCGATTAATTGGTGAATTTCCTAATGGTGGAGGATTAACTGACCCCAGGGATATTGTACAAGAAATTGATGAGTCTAATACTGTTTTAATTAATGGTGGAAATGACAATGTTTTACGCTTCGATGCCACTACAGGAAACTTCATTGAAACATTTATAGAATTTCCCGAATTAAATGGTGGTGGTGCCGTTTTTGGACCAGATAATAATTATTATGTAGGTGCGCGATCGCTAGGTTCAATTGTACGTTTCAACGGTGAAACTGGAGATTTTATTGATGAGTTTATTCCCTCAGAATTAGTAGATTTTCCCAGAGGTTTTGTATTTGGTTCCGATGGCAATTTTTACTTAGGAAATGGTGCCGATCCAGCAACAGGTGGTGGCGGTGGTACAGTCATTCAATATGATGGTCTCACAGGTCAGGTATTGAATCCTAATTTTGTCAATGACCCTGAATTAAGTCCTCTAGATGTGATTAATGGTTTGGATGGCAATATCTATGTCAGCAGTGAATTTCCATTTGGCCAGGATGATTCGGTAGCCACTGTCCGCGTGTATGATGTTGAGACAGGAGGGTTGTTAGATGTACTTGATGCTGGCGTGGATGCAGAGGGAGTGCCAATATTAGATGCGCCAAGAGGGTTGGGTTTTGGACCTGATGGTAATCTCTATGCTAGTAGCACTGGTACTGGTAGTGTGGTTCGTTTTGATGGCGCAACAGGTGACTTGATAGATGTATTTATTGAGTTTCCTCAGTTGAATGGTCAAGCATTAAATTTCGTTCCTGCGGAAAATTAAGCCAGCTCATTAGTTATGATTATAGTAGGTTGGGTTAAGCGGAAGCGCAACCCAACAAAACCTACATTAACTGTTATTTTTCATTATTAAATTTATGGTTATGGATGAGGGAGTAATAAAATATCAATGTCATTGGGTTAAAGAGGAACCTGTGGCAAGCTATAGCATTACTGATTTAATGAAAAAGCGAGATTTTATGTACTCGTTAGGATTAATTGGTGCTTATGAAAATGGCATTGGTTTTGGTAATGTCAGTCAGAGAATAAATGACTCAAATCAATTTATTATTACTGGCACTCAAACCGCCCATTTAGAAATTTTAGGACCAGAATATTACACGGTAGTTACTGATTTTAATATTGAGGAAAATAGCCTAACTTGTTGCGGACCTGTCAAAGCTTCTTCTGAATCTTTAACTCATGCTGCTATCTATTATTATCAACCAGAAATTATGGGTATTATTCATATTCATAATTCTCAGCTTTGGCAAGAACTTATGTATAAGGTTCCTACTTCTAATCAAAAAGTACCTTATGGTACTCCACAAATGGCAAAAGAAATATTTCGTTTGTTTGATGAAGAGAAATTAGGAGTAGAAAAAATATTAGTAATGGCAGGTCACGAAGATGGGATAATTTCTTTTGGGAAAAATTTAGATGAAGCTGCTAATATTTTCTTGAATTTGTAATATTGCAGAAGGAAGAAGAAAGAAGGAAAAATATGGCGTTATCTGAGTTTTAAGCTCTTGATATGTCTTTTGCCTGTTCCCCCTATCTCCGTGTCTCAGTGTCCCCGTGTCTTACCCCCACCAAACAATTCAACAGAAGCTGAAGCCGAAAAGTCCAACTTTTATCCGCTTTTGACTACAACCTTTGAGTGAACTTGGGTAAGTTTAGGGGCTAAATTAATACCTCAGGATGTGGAAGTAGATAAAAATCGACCATTCATTTCAGAGTCCTATGCATATAGTCATTCCATAGTTTTGCCGCATCTGAACTGCTACCACTTGATTTACATCCCGGTTCACTATACGGACTTGAATTTGGCAGTAAGGCACAGACGCCAAGCCAAACCCCGGTTGAAATTCTGATATCTTCATCCAAGGTGCTTTGACTTATAGCTGTGCCAACAAACCACAGATCTTTGCTCTTCGTTGATGTCCCTGTTTTTCCCCCGACATTAAACGAGCTGAAGTCACTCGTGACAGATTCCTTGGCAGTTCCTTTCGGAAAATCTACAACAGACTGGAGCAGTTCCCAAACCCCTTCAGTTGTCTCAGGTTTCAGTACACTTTCAGAAGCCTTTCGCATGGTTTTCTCTCTGCTATAGATAACCTCACATGTCTGCAAGTCCTTAATGTCGCATCCGTTCGCATCTCTTACTCTCACAACTGAGTAGGGATGGTTTAAGCTGCCCTCATTAGCTATCATTGCGAACGAGTTGGTGATATCCAGTAAATTCGACTCTACTAAGCCCAGTTCGATAAATTTAGATTTATTGTCTGCCTCCTGGTACTGCTGCTTAACCGTCTCGTAATCCGAATTTTTGTACGCGCCTCGTATCCTAGATTTTTCTGCCAAGTCTAGAACTCTTTCTTCTCCAACCTCTGAGGCGATTAACACAGCCTCTGGGTTCCATGATCGGGCAAAAGCCTCTTCATAATCTTTGACCCCTATCACTCCATCTTCAAGCGCAGCAGCATATATGAACAGCTTGAAAGTTGATGCCAGCCGTCTATTCATACGTTCTTGGGAGTACTTGCGACTAGAGTCTATGTGACCTAGTAGAGAAGAGTCACTCGTTCCATCTACCATCACGAGAATAGAGCTATCATTTGCATCCAAGCTGACAATACTACCGTAATTGTATCCATCCGCCTCACCCTCCGTTCTGATGTGTTTATCGAGAAGATATTGAGCATCTGATTGGCTCTGAATATTCAATGTCGTCTCCACAATATAGTGCCCGTCAGTATTGAGGTTATTTTCCTTCAGGATATCAAACAGTTCGTCCTCTACAAATGATTGAAAATCTGGGGCTGTACCAGGAGGCTCTTTGCGATCTGGCTTGCTCTTTGTACTCAACTGCACCCAATCATCCATTGGTATGCCTTGAGCTTCCTTGCTAACATCTTCTGTTATTTTCCCCTCCTTAAGAAGCTGTTCAATTCTTTCGTCCCTTGCTCCCTTTATATATTCAAGACATTCCTCCTCACTTTTGAAGCTTCTATCCAGCTTGCAAGATTTACGGTCATAGGGAAGATTAGGAGCTGGCAGTAAGGATACAAGAAATGCAGACTCTGCAACACTAATTTCCCCTATGTCCTTACTAAAGTAAATCTTTGAGGCTTCAGGGAACCCAAATATCCTTCCTTTAGGTTTACCAGCAACGTCATCCAAGAAGTGTTCGTTACCGATATATATCCGATTAAGGTAAGCACTAAGGATGTCTTCTTTAGAGTGATGCTTCTCGAGCATCATAGCCAGGATTATCTGATGGATCTTTTGCCTCAAGCTACTCAGATTCTTCTGCAATGAATTCCAGCTATCGAAATCCTTGCCAAAGTTATCTTGAAAATATGGCTCGATCAATAGTTTTTTTACGGTCTGCTGAGTTATTGTGCTACCGCCTTGCGGATTTCCTTTGAGAGTTTGGAGGAACGCACGGGCAGTGCCCCGAACGCTGACACCCGAGTGATCGAAAAAAGCCCTATCTTCAGAAACCAACACAGTATCAACCAGGCTCTCTGGAAATTCCTTGAATGTTTTTTCTTTCTCAAGTACATGAGCGTACTTATGTATTATTCGCTTTCCATTTCTATCAAGAATTATTGGAGAGTTAATATTGTCTGGGTACGGAATATATCGAGGATCATACCGGCGAGAGACTGTAACTACTTCTACCACAATCGCAAACGTTGCCAACATTAATAGTCCTACGACAGATACGACAGAACCGATTAAGAACTTCGTTATAGTCGGAGACAGCATGATACCCCTCGCTAACATCAAAATTGTGGCAATAAGCCCCTTTGAAGCTGGAATGAGTAACTTCTTCGCTATTCCAGATGCTGATTTAGAAAGATGAGATGAGCCGATTAGAGCAGATTGAAGGTTAGCTAGTGAACGAGAAGCTCCAGTCGATAAATTATTCAACTTGGGCGTTTTTTTTTTCGATTTACCAGTATTAAGGAACTCTTCTAAAGAAAAGTCAGTATTAAATCCCGGTTTTATGATGTTCAATAAATAGTTTCTCTGCTCTTCAAGACTCAGCTTCTTAGAGCCTAGCTTCTCATCGAATTCCTTCTGCAAAATCTCTGACAACTTATTAGCTGCCATTTCTTTTTGCTTCAGCTCGGCATCCAATAGTTTTTGCAGATATATCGCACTTTTTGCAACCTTTTCCAGTTCAAACTTTTGGTTTATGTCCGCACGCTTCCTTCTTATGTTCCGTTCATTCTCAATCTCTCTTCTTGAATTTTCAATTTCCGCTTCAAAAATTTTTTCTTCTAGCTCCTTACTGAACTTGACATTTTTCTTCTCTTCATCCTCCAATATTTCATCATAAGGAGTACGTGGCGACAACAATCTTACGGCGATGGTTGTTCCGTCCAATGCAACAAAAAACAGGACAATAGCCCTACCTGTTAGTGCAACAACTCCCATACCTAGGAAGAGAGGGATTTCTGACTGCTCGATGCTGGACAGTGCATTCAATCGAGAAAGTATATCTGTTGACTCCTTAACTGTGTTGTCATAATTGGCAACTTTTCGGTTTATCTCTGACTTAATTGACGCAATTTCCCGCTCTATTTTTTCTATCTCTAGATTTGCATTATTCACGCCTATATCGCGCTCTTGTTTTCTAAGTTCTTCTATTCTTTTCAACTGTTGTGCAACAGGACCAAAACCGCGATTGCGACCAATACTTGTATTTCCTTCATCGACTTCCTGGGAAAAGTTATCGCTGGCCGCATCAGCTCGTGCCCGGAGCTTGTCAATTTCTTTCTGATATTGAGCTTTCTCCTGCTCTAACTTTTCGATTTCAGGCAGACTAGGTTCCTCCAACTCTTTCCTAAAGAGAGCGACTTTTTGAACCCTGATTTCTTCAAGTTTCTCTTCGATTGGCTGCTCAAAAATTTTCACCTGTAGAGGTGTTGCCACTATCATACTTATGCCCGCAGAGATTAAAAGTTTCATTATTGAAAATACGGGACTGAAGAGCCTCTCAAGAAAATGGGGTTTTTCCTTCTTGCGAATACTTGAGATGATAGAACGGTCTAAGTATCCGAGACTAAGACCAAAACCAACCCCTCCGAGACAAGCTGCTAAATAGTTCTCAAAAACAGTGAACAGAGCGTATCCACCACTCACTCCCCCAAAAAAGGTAATGAGTACAATTCCGACACCAATCCAAGTATACGTACTACCTTGAGAATAAGCTTTTTCAAGGATTCGCGCGTCAGCACCACCGCATACTGCTAAGAAAAGTGATATTCTACCTAAACCTTTCTGTTGTCTCATTATCTAGTCTTGTTTGCCCTTTGTTATGCTTCTGAATACTCTACATCGGCGACATTGCGAAGTCCGCATGCGCCTAAAAGGAAAGCACAGAGTTGCAATAAAAAATTCCTTTCATAGTTTTAGATGATGTTTTTGCAAAAATTAAATCCCCCTTGATAGCCGGAATTCAATCCGACTAAAGTGTTAATTCTGTTTTCTTTTTGGACACTAGAGAGGGGACATTTATTTTTTGCTCTCTAAATGAAAGATAATTGTTTTACGAACAAATGTCAACTAACGTTCTCTCAACCCAACCGACGGTTAGAGTTAAGCTCGAAATACATCTGTAAAAATACGGTCAAATAAGATTAT
>NZ_CEZPJD010000448.1:0-6328 GCF_983059655.1 Okeania sp. | reverse complement strand
CTTGCGTCTGACGCCGACGCGGGATCTGACCGCTTGTGTCTGTCGCCGACGCGGAGTCGCATTGCTTTTGCTTGTATCGTGGCTATAGCAATATTGTATGAAATTGGTATTACAAAAGACTGAAACAGGGCTATCTCAAAATCTTTTCAGTTGATAAAAACGGAGTTTATAATGATAGAAAAAACTTTTTTTTACTTGACAAAATATACAAATAAAGATATGTTTTCTAGCCAAATTCTCAATTTTTAGGTCGCAATATGACTCCAGAAAATGGCCAGTTAAATAAATTAGTAATTATTGCTAAATTTTTTCAATTTAACCAGCTCAAAACTAACTTTCGCACAGAGACAATAGCAGGAATAACTACCTTTGTGACAATGGCATATATTTTAGTAGTAAATCCTGACATATTATCCAAAGCAATTTTTTTGCAGAACACCGGCGATTTATTTGGAGAATTAGTAATAGCTACAGCAATATCAGCAGCATTTGCTACCCTAATTATGGGAATATACGGTAATTATCCATTTGCCTTAGCACCAGGTATGGGGTTAAACGCTTACTTTACTTTTTCAGTAGTGTTGAAGTTAGGAATTTCTTGGCAAATTGCCTTGGCTGCTGTGTTAATAGAAGGCTTGATTTTTATTGGTTTAACTATTAGTAAAATTCGCAGTAAAATCGTTAATGCTATTCCTGAATGTATTAAACAAGCAACAACAGTTGGTATTGGTTTATTCATTGCTTATATAGCTCTAATAAATACCAAAATTATTGTCTCTAACGAAACTACAACTACAACTTTAGGGAATCTAAATCAACCAGAAACATTAGTAGCGATCGCTGGAATTATTATTACCTCTGGATTCATAGCTCGCAGGATTACTGGAGCATTATTATGGGGAATCCTAGCAACAGCTTTACTAAGCTGGACATTAGGAATTGCACCTTTACCTCAAGGAATTGTCAGCTTTCCTCAATTACCAACACACTTATTTGGTCAAGCATTTATAGGTTTAGAAAGTATCATAAAAACTAACATCTGGGAGCTAATCAGTATCATTTTTGTTTTAATATTTGTAGATTTATTTGACACAGTAGGAACTTTAACAGGATTAGGAATAAAAACAGGTTATTTTAATCAAACAGGAAAATCATTTAACTTAAACAAAGCATTTATGGCAGATGCGATCGGCACAACATTTGGAGCAGTGATGGGTACTTCCACAGTCACAACTTATATTGAATCTGCTTCAGGTATTTCCGAAGGAGGGCGCAGTGGATTCACCGCAGTTATTACAGCATTTTTATTCATTTTATCTATATTTTTTATTCCCTTATTATCAGCAATTCCTTCCTTTGCAACTGCACCAGCATTATTAATTGTAGGAGTATTAATGATGAGTAGTGTTCGTAATATTAATTGGGACGATCCAGCTCAATCTATTTCAGCATTTTTAACAATTATAGTTATGCCTTTAAGTTACTCAATTGCAGACGGATTAGCTATGGGTTTAATTATTTATCCTCTTCTTAAAACATTCCAAGGAAAAGTACATGAAACTACTTTTACTATGTGGCTATTAGCGATCGTATTTATATTAAAATTTGTACTTGTTGGAAAATAATTATTAACATTATCTGAAAAAAAGACTTTTTCAGCAAGCCCTAATTAGTGATGAAAAAACCTACCCTCTTATAACAGTTTGATAAATATTTATGTAAGCATTCAGCTATTAGCTGTCAGCTATCGGCAATAAGGCTCATTTATAAAGTGACTCAGTTGAGATTAAACTCGGATCGATCGCTACTCCAACTGCTAAAGGATTGTGCAGTTAGCAACCATATAACTCTTAATTATATCTGTAAAAAACCATATAAATCTTGGTAAATTAATCTTCCCTGCTATTATAGTCAAAGCTTTCACATTGGAATAGATCGCAATAATGAGTAATGAATAATTACTTTTCAGGCTTAGAAAGAATACTTTGCTAGTAACTTTTTATTCTTTCTCAACTTCAAAGATTACTTTTGCCTTCTCCAAGATTAATAGCTGATAGCTGATAGCTGATAGCTGACGGCTGTTTGCGCAGCATGACCTAGGAAATGCTTACATCTTAACTTTTAACTTCTGTAAAATGGTATTAGAAAGCTCAAGGATACGAACTTATCCATAGATACTGTGCTATCATTATTAGTATCAAGAGATTTAAACATTATATTGAGCAAACTAGAGAAGCAGTAACATTATGTCCGCACTTTATAATTTGCGTAAATCCAAGCGCTAATATCTACAGGCAATTTAAGTTTTTTTTCCAGCTTTAAACCTTCTTCCAACTTCGGTCTTTCATCCTTCGGTCTCTCCTCTTCCTTACCAAAAAATTAGGTCCAAAGCCTCTCCTTTTAAGGGGATGAAAAAGCGGTCGAGGGATGGCGAGGTCTCCTCGCCATATCCAATCGACCAAGACAGCGGTCGCTCTTCGTAGCTTCCCGAAGGGTGGGATGGCGATCTTCGGAGCTGCTCTGCAAGAGCCGGTCTCCTCGCCATATCCAATCGACCAAGAGAGCGGTCGCTCTTCGCAGCTTCCCGTAGGGTGGGATGGCGATCTTCGGAGCGGCTCTGTCAAGAGCAGGTCTCCTCGCCATATCCAATCGACCAAGAGAATATTCAATTCAATATTTAAAGCATAGGGCTTTAGTCGGAGGTACTGATAACTGATAACTGATAACTGAAATGACCTTCTGCTATTGTGATGTGGTTTCACAAATTTAGTATGACATACTTTCATGTAATTTTTTATACTAAAATGTATTTATGAATCTATATGAACTTAGTTGTAGATATTTTGCTAATTATTAAACTCAGGAATTTAATGAAAAATTTATTTAAACTTCTTGTTGCTACCATGCTACATTTGTTAAGCTAAACTTAAAATCATAATCACAATAAATAAAAAAGTGGTAGTTAAACCAAACTGGTTACGAGTAAAGGCCCCTCAATGGCAGAGAGTTGGTAATGTCAAGGAAATTTTACGAGACTTAAGTCTCAATACTGTCTGCGAAGAGGCTTCCTGTCCAAATATCGGTGAGTGTTTTAATGCTGGAACAGCGACTTTCCTGATTATGGGACCTGCTTGTACTCGTGCTTGCCCCTACTGTGATATAGATTTTGAGAAAAAACCTCAGCCTTTAGATCCGACTGAACCAGAGAGACTGGCAGAAGCAGTTAAAAGGTTAAAACTCAATCATGTTGTTATTACTTCTGTAAATAGAGATGACTTAATAGATGGGGGCGCTACTCAATTTGCTAAATGTATTTCCCAAGTTAGAGAAACTTCACCTCAAACAAGTATAGAAGTCCTGGTACCAGACTTGTGTGGTAATTGGCAAGCTCTGGAAATAATTCTTAAAGCAAAGCCAGAAGTACTTAACCATAATACTGAAACAGTTAAACGACTGTATCGTAGAGTTCGGCCTCAAGGTGACTATGAGCGTACATTAGAACTTTTGAGGCGATCGCGAGAATTGGCCTCTGAAGTATACACAAAATCCGGCATCATGGTAGGTCTGGGAGAAACTGAAGCAGAAGTCCAAAAAGTAATGGAGGACTTACGGAGTGTTGACTGTGACATTTTAACTATTGGACAATACTTACAACCAACTCCTAAGCATTTACCAGTATCTAGTTTTGTCAAGCCAGAACAATTTGATATATGGAGAGAAATGGCCGATTCAATGGGCTTTTTACAAATTGTTGCTTCCCCCTTGACTCGTAGCTCATATCATGCAGAAGAGGTAAAAGAATTAATGAAAAATCATCCAAAAGCGAAAAGTAAGAAGTAGACTTTAGATTTTTCCTCATTATTTGCTACTCACGAAAGCTATGATCACTGCCAAAGTATGTCACCCATCACCCCCGATAGCAAAAACAATCACTGCTAAAGTGTGATACTGATCGCCCATCATTGTGTCTAGAGTAACTTAATAGCTAGAAATTGATTAGTAAGTAAATTGAGTATGCTACACATAAATTAAGTTAAAAGCTTTGTAAAAATTAAGCTGAGTGAATAAAAAGTGTAATCAGCAAAAAATCAAAGTAAAAATTTATAAGAATTTAACCTCAAAAATCCGAAAATTCCCGAAGTGATCGAAAACAACCAGTAATAGTGATGAACGTTAATATAGCTTCTGACTGTAGTCACCTTGCTATATCAGAAGTCTCCATATACTAAAAATCAAGCCTAGAGAAGTTAACTGGAGCAAAAACACACAGGCAAATGTACTCTCAAGGTCATCGCTAATATATTTATAGAAAGTAAGCGATCGCCTAAGTTAATTCAGCCTATAGTTGTTAATACTCATCAGGAAACAAAACTAGACTAAGTGCCGACTTCTAAGGAATAAGGCATTTTATCCATAGACTGTCCACTAAGTACAGCCTCTTGTCAACTGGAGCAATTGAGATGATCGCTATGTCAGCTACTTATCCTAATACTGAAGAAAAACTGCAAGATAATAATTTGCAGACAAATGTTTCTGAAGATATAGAGCAAATCATTGCTCGACCAGAAATCAATGAGCTAGAAATGGAAGATGCAGAAACAGAGAATGCTCAAAAAAGTACTAACCGTAGCACAACTGATTTAGTACGTTTGTATCTCCAAGAAATTGGTAGAGTTGACTTGCTCGAAAGAGATCAAGAAGTATCTGAAGCTAAAAAAGTCAAGTGCTATGTGGAGTTATTGGAGTTACTCAATAAATCAGCTACAGAAGAAGAAGGCGTAATTAGGCATTATGTTAAGTTGATTGAGATTCGTAATCGTCTGACAGCTCAGTTAGGACATAGGCCATCTTTGGAACGGTGGGCAAAAGCAGCAGGTATACCTGTGGCAGAACTTAAACCTACTCTTGCTGCTGGAAAGCTTCGTTGGGCGGAATTAGCAGGTTTAAGTGTTAAAGAACTGGAGAAAGCTCAAAGTGATGGGGTTAAAGCCAAAGACCACATGATTAATGCTAACTTGCGTTTAGTAGTGTCAGTAGCGAAAAAGTATCAGAATCGTGGCCTAGAACTTTTAGATTTAATCCAAGAAGGAACTTTAGGTCTAGAAAGGGCAGTTGAAAAATTTGACCCAAGACGTGGGTATCGATTCAGCACTTATGCTTATTGGTGGATTCGTCAAGGAATAACAAGAGCGATCGCTACTCAAAGTCGTACAATTCGCTTACCAGTTCATATTACGGAAAAGTTAAACAAAATTAAAAAAGCGCAACGGAAAATTTCTCAAGAAAAAGGGCGTATAGCAAAACTTGACGATATTGCCCAAGAGCTAAATATGACACCAGCTCAAGTAAGAGAAGTGTTACTGAAAGTTCCACGTTCAATTTCTCTTGAAACTAAAGTAGGTAGTGATAAGGATACTGAGTTAGGGGAACTCCTAGAAACTGAAGATGCTTCTCCAGAAGAAATGTTGATGCGGGAATCTTTAGTACAAGCATTAAAAGGACTACTAGAAGATTTAACCCAAAGAGAAAAGTCTGTAATCTCCATGCGTTATGGTTTAGGAGATGGTAATCCTTACTCTTTATCAGAAATTGGTCGTTCTTTGAAACTATCTCGGGAACGAGTTCGTCAAATTGAAGCAAAAGCTCTACAGAAACTGCGCCAACCCAAGCGTCGTAGTCAGGTACAAGATTACTTAGAGTCTTTAACGTGAGTAAAGAAGAGATAAAAATGTGGCAATACATTTACGTCGCCACATTTTAGGATTTAATATAAAAATAGCTTAATGTTTGCTAAATCTAAATATGATTGATTGATATATAATCCATTTGGAATCTTGACCTTGATGACAATTTTGAGTCATCGAGTAGCCAGTGGGATAGAGGCAACAGGGGAAAAAGGTGGAAAAATATTTTCATACTCCTCCATGATGAATATACGTATCTTCTGACTTTCTTTTTGGTATATTTACCCGCATAAAAATTTGAGAGGCACTGAGTCATACATGGATTGAAGCAATAATTGAAAATACTTCAATACAATCCCGTAATAGCAGTTTAAATAACCTCTGCTATTACCCAGAGTAAATTTTCCTATTCTTCTTGCTCTTCCTCCCTACCCTCTGCTCAAAGTTTCTAGATTCTTGTTCACCTATTCCCACAGCTTTTGCCAGACGATTTCTTAAGTAGGGGAGTAAGGGAGTGGGGGAGTGGGGGAGAAACAAACATCAGAGTAATTAGCATTAACTGGCTAATAATTAGGAAATAAGTTATTAAACCTGTGTTAATTACTTAATAACTGAAGTTTCAGCCGAGTATAGCACTATTTTTT
>NZ_CEZPJD010000447.1:2617-6353 GCF_983059655.1 Okeania sp. | reverse complement strand
TACTCTAAGTGCCAAAAATAATTTTGTGGTCTACTCAAATGAAAAGCGCTGTATAGGGTGCATAGCAACTTTTAAATTTACCCAACCAGCAAACATTTGCTCCTTTTTACCAAATAAAACCATGACTAACATCTTTCAAAAATTATCTTTCGTTGCTACAAGTACAGTTCTCAGCTTATCAGTCATTAATGCTAATCCTGTTAATGCTGCTTCAATTATTTATGATTTTGAAGTTAGTATAGATGTTGGTTCTTTAGCAGGCGAAACATACTCTGGATTTTTTGAATTTGATGATTCTGCATTAACTGGAATTGGTGATGAATTTTTATCTGTATCAGAACTTAGTTTCGATTTTCTGGGTGTTAACTACACTGAAACTGATGGTTTTCCTGAAGTTGTATTTTTTGATGGTGACTTTCTAGGATTGAATTTTGAGACGGATACTACATTCTCTTTTTTTGAAGGTATATCTGACTCCAGTGACGCTTTCTTTTCATACGATATTTCTGGACAAGGATTTGGTTCAGGAGATATCGAATACACTTTACGTCCAGATACCCAAGTGTCTACACCTGAACCAACTGCTGTTTTCAGTTTATTAGCTTTGGGTGCGGTAGGTTGCAGTGGTATTTTGAAGAAGAGAAAATAAGCGTCATTATCAAAAAATGCAGCATTATTTTTTCATAGATATCCAATAAGCAAGAATTTAGGGTTGTTCCATGGAGCATCCCTACATCTTACATTTAGCACGACAAAACGTAGCATAAAAATATAATTCAAAAATAATACCAAATCCGGGTATAAAAACAGGGTTGTCCCATCGTTAAATCCCTTATTTAGCAACGGTTGTAACTATAAAAAACGCTTTCTCACTAAGGCGGATTATAAGAAGTCAAAAGTAAGAATAAAATTATAGTGGTCAATAAGAGTCAAGGATTCAACCAGTATTTATGCTTAGTATTTAACTGAGAATTGGACTCTTGATAAAGATAAATGAAGATAATTTATATAGTATAAATACTTAAGCAAGTTACAGATTTTATACTAATTTTCATGTTACAAATTGAAGCATGGAATGTAGGCTACATTAGTTTTAGGAGATATAAAATAAAATAAGACTATAGCGTTTCCCAAAGTCGTGATGTAAAGTTATATTTTTGTATTTTTATTCCCTATTTCCTATCATCACTATCAGACTTTTTCAACAAGCCCTAATTATATTACACCGATGCTACCGGGTTTGATATCAGAAGGAAAAAAAGAGGAGAAAGTTTTTTCATCTCTGCTGAATTCGGTATACAAAAATGTTTCATCTCGGCGCCATTTCCAAATCTTTTTCCATATGCCCCTCCTGGGAGCAGGGCTAATTCTTTGTCATCAGAGAATATTTACAACCGTACATTTTTCGTTAACTAATTCTAGTAAGATATATGAAATTTCAAAGAATACAATTTTGCTATAGTGCAGAATGGCGGAAATAACTAACCAGTTACAAAATTCTAAAAGCCTTACCAATCAGCACTTCTGACTTCCGCGTAGCGATAATAGTGACAAGAAATTGACCCTGCTTTCTGAGAGCAGTAGGGGTGTGTCCCCATCTCCTCCTTATCACTACATTGACTTCTCTTCTGTAAATCCTGATACAGCAATGGCCAATACTGTAGAATCACCCAGTTGGAGGAAAATAAAATCACCTTCATAGAGGAAGTGTGGCATTAAGTCAGTGTCTTATAATGAAGACAATTAAAAAGCAAATTTTGAGGAAATCGGATATTATGAGCTTTCAAGTAAACGACTATGTAATGTTAATTGAGTATGAATGGATTGGAAAAGTCTGTAGAATTATCAAACATACTAATCAAAAAGGTACTCGTTTTGAATATGTCTTGTCTTGTATTGATGATAACAAACCTTTTGTTTACACCAAACACGAACAATTAATGCCTGTTCCTACCGATAGCCCATAATATCAACAAGTCCGTCAGCATCTCTATAATGATAGTGGGAGCATTTTGCTTGCCATTAAGGTTGTTTCTAGTAGTCATTAGGAATAGCTTCAATGTCATTTTTGAGGGCCTGCGCAATTTCTTTTTCTCAAAGCATCGATCTGATTTCCAGAATTGTAGTTGACCCCATTATTTATAATATTTTTGAGCGCACACTACTATCATGGCTAATGCCATTGTTATAGCAAGCTACTACCCAACACATAGTGCCATAACTCATTTTGATGGTATTGTAAGTACGCGCCAGACAATAAAACCTGCAAATAAAACATAACCTGCAACTCCTACCCAGTCTTGCCAACTTCCAGATAATTGACCTTCCATAATTTAACTTCCTATTAATTTTGACTTAGACTATCATACAGTACTTCCTGTTGTTACGAGGTACTTATGCTTATGGTTTGACAGCGCTTTTCATTTGAGTAGACCATAAAATTATTTTTGGCACTTAGAGTAGGGAGTAGGGGGTAGGAGCTAGAAAAATGCTTTTGGGTTGCCCATACTAACTGTAGTCTATCCATGTGAAAAGTGCTATAAGGAATAGGGAATAAGGAATAGACAAAAAATATTCCAGATCGTCAATGCTGATAGCTAATTAATCGCTCAAAACTTGCAAAATATCCCCAACCGCTAAACTTCCATCACTATCAACAGTTGCCAAAACACCTGTGTGAGCGTGACCAAATTTTTCTTTCAACACCGATAATAAAGGTATATCGCGATCGCCAGTCTCTGGATCGACCTCAATATTCATACACCGCCCAATTTTAGCAGTAACAGTAATTTCAGCATTACCCAAGCGCAACTGTTTTCCCACCAAGTCAAACTCTGACCAAGCATCCATACCATCCACAACCACATTAGGACGAAATCTTCGTATATCTAATATCTTTCCTGCCTTTTCCCCTAAATCATCCATAGTTGCCTGACTAATAATAGAAATATGTACAATTTCGCGGTCGGGATAACGAGTTGTATTGCCATTTCCTACTAACTGCACTGGAGCTTTTTGAGGATGACGCGCTCCTTTATTCGGTGTGAGAGTAGTCAAATAATCTGTGAAAAAAGCATTAATGCGATCGCGTTCCTCAGATAAACCTGTATTGGCCCTCAGCAGCTCAACCCCTTGCCGTCGCACGGTCAAAAATCCAGTTTCTGAGTCAAACTCACAATTCAAAGCAGCTAAACCAGGCCAATCATTTTGTACTGCAAAATGTTTTTTACTCATCCAAGGTATAATTTCTGGCCCTGTGGTATGGTTATGAGAGTCGAGAAACATCAAAGCAAAAGCGCGATCGCCTTTAATGCCATATCCTGAAGTGAGGAAAAAATCCTGACAAATTTGAGGAGTTAATCCTTTAACTGGATGAATAAATAATTGTTTAACTGTTGCTAATTTCATGTTCTGCCAATTTTATAAATCTTTGCTACAAATAGTTAGGTTATTGCTTAGGAGTCAAATGATATTATCATACCAAGATAGGAAAATTAGAAAAAATTATATAGGAATAAGTTTATATCATTATACGTTCGGTCGAGGGATAGTGAGGTCTCGGAGCCATATACAATCGACCAAGAGAGAAAATATTTTCTTTTTATTCAATTCTCTTCTCTTCCTTTTAGGGAGAGGTAATTATCAATTATCCATTATCAATTATCCATTATTGAATAATACCTAAAAAAATTGAATCATAATTCTCATCGTTATTTACAAAAAGAGTGGAAATGCA
>NZ_CEZPJD010000447.1:0-2517 GCF_983059655.1 Okeania sp. | reverse complement strand
CTAAAAAAATTGAATCATAATTCTCATCGTTATTTACAAAAAGAGTGGAAATGCACTCAAGTCGGACTATTACTTTTGCCTATATTACCAACTATAGGTATATTAACTCTAATTTTTGCCGTTATTAGCACTTGGCAACAAAAATGGCGCAGCATTATTCGCCGTCCCCACAATATAGCTTTAGCTGCTCTTGGCATCTGGTTAGCGATCGCTACATTTTTTGCATTAGACCGCCAGGAAGCACTTTTAGGGCTAGCTAATTTATTACCATTTTTTGGAGTATTTGCTGCTCTTAGTACTCTCATTCAAACTCCATCCCAACTGCGGCGACTTTCTTGGGTGATGGTATTATCTTCAATACCTGTAGTCATTTTAGGTTTCGGGCAATTATTTTTGGGTTGGTCTGGCCCCCTGAGTATACAAATTATTCTAGGTTGGATACTTGCACCACAAGGCAACCCTCCAGGGCGAATGGCTTCAGTATTTATGTATGCTAATATTTTAGCATTTTATTTGGCAGTTGTATTTATTCTAGGGTTAGGGTTGTGGATTGAAAAATGGAAATTTTTATCTGGAAACAGGGTGAAGACAGAGAGCGCACATCCAAAAAGAAGAAGGGGTCGCCTCAATATTTTTCATGGTGAGTCGCCTCAAGAATTTGTTTTTTTAACAGTAGCAATAATTAGTAATGGCATTGCTTTGGTTTTGACAAATTCACGCAATGCTTGGGGGTTGGTGGTATTTGCTGGTCTTGCTTATGCTATTTATCTAGGTTGGCATTGGTTAGTGTGGTTAGTAATGACAGCAGTAGCCACTGTTTTTGGGGCTGCTTTTGCCCCTGCACCTTGGCAGAAATGGTTACGAGCAATTGTTCCGGAATACTTTTGGGCACGACTCACAGACCGAGATTTTGAAAGACCTGTAGCCATTCTACGCACCACCCAATGGCAATTTGCTTGGAATATGACTTTAGAAAAGCCTTGGAATGGTTGGGGTTTGCGGAATTTTACTCCTTTGTATGAAGCCAAGATGCAAATGTGGCTTGGTCATCCCCATAATTTATTATTGATGCTAACGGCAGAAACTGGAATTCCTGCTGCTTTGTTTTTATTTGTTTGGGTGGGTTGGATATTAGCAAAGGCAGTATTGTTATTAATGAATTGGTCATCAATTTATTCCAGAGGAGACCGTTTTATATTTTTTAGTTATTTAGTAGCTTTTGCTGCTTGTACTATATTTAATATGTTTGATGTGAGTTTGTTTGATTTACGAGTTAATACAATAGGATGGTTACTTTTAGCTGCAATTTGTGGGTTAATTGGAGGAAGGCAGAAGTAGATATAAAATTAAATGTATCTCTTGTCCAGCATAGATTGTGTCGTTTTGTTAAAGGGGAATTTCAGGTATATGGATGAGACAGGCGATCGCTACAGCACTATTATGTAGTGAGGTACACCTATCTACCATTCTTGAACAGTTTTTTTGAGCAGTCGAAAGATTATTTTAAAGTTCACAACTTGAGTTTCCTTGATATAGTATACAAAAAAATATTACTAATCTCCATTTAAAGATTAGCAGATTAAATTGCTATTTATATCTACCATAAGTCGTACAAAAAATACTATGAAAAAATTCAAACTAGGTTGTCAACTTAATTACACTATTTCTCAACCTACTACTTTCCTATTTAATGTTCAAGTAGTTAATAATAACTGTCAAAATATTTTGCAGGAACAACTACAATTTAATCCATTTATGGCAAGAGATGAATATATTAGTAGCTCGGAAAAAAATCGATTTGTTCGAGTAAATGCTTTTAGTGGTAAACTTGAAATTTCCTACCAAGCGACTGTAGAATTATCACATTATTATGGCAACTCTAATCATATTTATGAAGTTTCACCTGCTGAGTTGCCTGTAGAAACACTTGCTTATCTTTATCCTAGTCGTTACTGTCAGTCCGATCTATTATTTGGTTTAGCACAATCAGAATTTGGCAATTTAAACCCTGGTTATTCTCGGGTAATGATAATTTGTGACTGGATTTATGATAAGATAAAATATTTATTTGGCAGTACAGATTCGCAAACTTCAGCTTTTGATACTGCTACGGAAAGGGCGGGAGTTTGTCGTGATTTTGCTCATTTAGGAATTGCTTTTTGTCGGACATTAAATATTCCAGCTCGTTTTGTTTCTGCTTATGCTTATAATCTTAATCCACCAGATTTTCATGCTTGTTTTGAAGCTTATTTAGGCGATCGCTGGTATTTGTTTGACCCAACTAAATTGGTACCACTGGAAAACATTATTAAAATTAGTACTGGTCGAGATGCTGCTGATGTTTCTTTTGCCACTTTATTTGGCACAGTTGAAATGAATAATCAATATTTATTTGTAGAAGATATTTCTGACGTTCAAGAAAATAAAAAAGTAGATGAGTCAGAGGCGATCGCTATTTCTTGAAGAAGGTGATAGTTCAAGAATTTATAATTTAGAATTACCTCTTCTTATAAATAA
>NZ_CEZPJD010000446.1:0-6355 GCF_983059655.1 Okeania sp. | reverse complement strand
ATCATAGCGCTACGCGCAAGTTAGAAGTTAGAAGTAATCCCTGACGCTCCTTTGAGTGTTGATAATTACACTAACCTATTTGCATAGTGCTATACCTCTATTAGATACATTTATATTACTTAATTTAGCAATAAAATGATTACAGAAAAGTTTCGTCGCCAGCTCCGTAAAGAAGCAAAACTATGGCAAACAGAGGAATTAATTAGCGATCGCTTTTATCAACAACTATCAGAAAGATACCAGTTTGATGCTTTGGAGCAAACTGCTAGCTCTCGTTTTATTACTATCTTAATTTCTCTAGGTGGTATTCTTTTAGGATTAGGTATTATCACTTTTGTTTCTGCTAACTGGCAACAGTGGTCGCGAGAAGTAAAAGCATTTCTATTATTAACTTTATTTATCTTAGTTAATGCCTACGGTTTTTATCTCTGGCGACAGCCAAATAATCTACCGAATACTACCAGTAAAAAACAAAGATTAGGTCACGGACTTTTAATATTTGGAGCATTAATTTTAGGGGCAAATATAGCATTAATGGCTCAAATGTTTCATATCGGTGGTTCTCCTTTCGGATTATACATTGTTTGGGGATTGGGAGTTTTGGTAATGGCTTATAGTTTACAACTAGAAAGTCTGGGAATTATGGCAATCCTTTTAATAGGATTAGGCTATTTAATGGGTGTATCAACAGTATTTTCTTCTGTGGAATTTTCCTGGTTACAGGCAATTATTAAGTATATGGCTATGGTGGCAGTATTTTTGTTAATACCACTAGCTTATTGGTGCAGTTCCAAGATTATTTTTTTTCTGGCAACATCGATCTTATTACTAGCTCTAGAAATTAGTTTGTGGCAATTTTTTTACTTATCAAATAATGGTTTGTGGGGAGCGATCGCTTTGATTTTACCTCCAGCTTTATTATGGGGGTATGACGATACTATTTTGCCTAAAATAGATAGTCGATTTTTTCAACCATTAGCCAGAAGTTTAGCTATTTGGTACTTGAGTATTGGATTTTTATATTTATCTTTTCGGGGAGTTTGGAATTATATTTTAACTGAAAATTTGATCAATAGAAATACATCATTACAGCTGAGTTGGTTGACTTTAATTGAAGTTCTAATATTTATAGGTTTTTCTATTTGGGAATGGCTGAATTTAGCACGAACCAATAGAACAAATTCTCACCGTTGGCAATTAGATTCAGTCAGTAGTGTGATTTTGGGCTTCATTGTTGTAACTACAATATTATGTTTCTGGCATTTGAGTATCAATGAAATTCCAGAAATAGCAACTTTTATCATAAATATAGAAATGTTTCTTTTAGCAGCAGGTTTAATTAGAATTGGATTGATGCGAGGAATTAGAGGAGGTTTCTGGGGTGGTTTAGTATTACTAACTTTACAAATTATCTGTCGCACTTTTGAGTATAATACCGGATTATTACTTAAATCTTTTGTATTTATCTTATGTGGTGTAGGAGTTATAGCTGCTGGTTTATGGTTCGAACGCCATTTATTATCTAAGAATTAAGTAGCTATCGGTCTAAAAATTTGTGTATAGATTTGTCTTATTCTCCGTAACATTCTTTTTCCAAATTGGTATTATAAAAATAGCCAGAGCGGTAAGACTTATCCTAATAATGAATCTTACACTAGGCAATGTTTTTTCCACTGTTCCCTGTCCCCTAAGAAAAGAGAGAATGAACATGAAAATTATCAATCCTTTTGATCGAAACAATTTATCAACTAAAGAATCTGATTATTCTGAAGAATTAAACCTACCTATTAATCAAACAAAATCTTTGAAAACTCAGATGCCAATTTGGCGATTTATTTTGCCATTAACTGTACAGTTAGCACTGATTTTGTCAATTCCTGCTCAAGCTATTTATACTACGATTACAGGTAAAACAGTAGTTTTACAAACTGTGCCTGTAGATCCCTATGATTTTTTGCGAGGCTATTATCAAGTTTTAAATTATGATATATCTCTCAAAAATAATTTGAGTCAACTTCCTGGTTGGAATAAATTTGAATTGGAAAGTTCAGGAAAATTTTCTGCACAAAATCCAACTAATATTTATGTGATTTTAGCTGCACCTGAAGCAACAGAAAATTTAGGCATACCCAAAGCATGGAAACCTGTAGATGTAAGTGCAAAACCGCCTCAAAATTTGCCAAATAATCAAATATCTATTCAAGGTAAATATGATGGTTGGAGAGTTAAATATGGTTTGGAAACTTATTATATGCCCGAGGATAAACGCGAAGATATTAATCGGAATGTTCAAACCGCACGAACTACTGTTAACTCAGAAGGTGAAATACCTTTTGTAGTAGAAGTAAAAGTTAATTCTCAAGGCCAAGCTGTACCTCTGAGTTTATGGGTACGCGATCGCAACTACAAGTTTTAATTGAAGAAGGCAGAAAGCAGAAAGAAGAGAGCAAAGTTTGAAGTGAAGAAGTTTTAATAACTAATCGTCCGAACATGATTTTATGCCAAAATCAGAAGCTTATTTTGCGTTGGTGAATTAAGGTATGATTTGATAAAAGAGTGATCGCTGCGAATATCTATAGAACCCCTGAGTGGTATCTTTTGAGTAAAAGGTATACTTAGGGTTTGCTGAAAAAAGTTTTTTGGTAAGGGTAGGAGCCAGAATCCAGAATCCAGAATCGGTGAAGTCAGGAGGAATGGGAATTATAGAAGAAGTAGTCAGAAGAATCGTCTGCTGATTTTTCTGCCATAATTCTCCAAAAATGCGCTCCTTTTTGAGCATGAAGAGCTGAAACAGGCGCACTTTTTTAGACCTCAAAATGCTAAAGCCTTTGCCTATAAATGCTTTGATATTTAATCAAATCAGCAAACCCTACTTAAGTTATATCATGTTCGGATGATCACTTATAATAAAGCCAGAATCATTACAGTAGAAGTATTCAAACTTTCCTCCTGGATTCTGAATTCTGGATTCTGGCTACTCCTCTGAAAAAAAAGACTTTTGAGCGCAAACCCTACTTACACTTTGGAGGAAGAAAGGCAAAAGGCAGAAGGGAAGAAAAGGCTTAAGATTGAACCATTAACCTGAAACCTAGAAAGTTCGTCAATTAGCAGATGATATTACTTCCTGAAATTTATCTACCCAAGAACCTTCTAAACGCGGACCTTGAATTTCTACAACAGCAGAAGCTAGATAATTTCCCCAACGTGCAGCTTCAGTGGCTGTGTAACCATGAGTAAGACCAAATAACACACCTCCAGCAAAAGCATCTCCTGCACCAACAGTATCGATCGCTTTCACAGAAAACCCTGGTACAGGAGTAATTTTTTTATCTTTTACAACTAAACAACCTTCCTTACCATTAGTAATAAAAGCTGTTTCTACCAACTCCCCAATTTGAATAGCACATTCTTCTAAAGACTCAATTCCGCAGAAACTACGAGCTTCATCAGCATTGCAAAATAACACATCACAATAATTTGACGCTACCTGGCGGAAGTCATCAGCAAACATATCTACTAAAAACTGGTCAGAGAAGGTAAAACAAACTTTAACCCCTTGGCGTTTAGAATCTTCCATTGCTTGAATACAAGCCTGCTTTGTATCCGGCCCAGTCCATAAATAACCTTCTATATAACTGTATTGACAACGCTTAATTTGTTCTGCATCAATATCACTAGCACTGAGACTCACAGATACTCCAAGATTAGTACACATGGTACGTTCGGCATCAGGAGTTGTCAGTACCACACAAGTACCAGTAGGTCCATTTCCTGTAGATGTAGGAACTACATTAAATTCAATTTTGGAGTCGAGCATATCTTTGCGGTACAACTCACCATTAAAATCATTGGCGACTTTTGCCACAAAAATACCTGTTCCTCCACTCTGAGCGATCGCTATCATCGTATTTGCTGCCGACCCTCCAGAACGCTTTTTTAAAGAGATATTTTCCAGATCCTGTAATATTCCTCCTTGTGTGGGAGCATCCATCAGGGTCATTCCGCTTTTTTGCAGAGAATGTTTAGCGATCAAATCTTCTTCTACAAATGCAAGGATATCTACTAAGGCGTTACCAACGCCAAACACATCTAATTTTTGGGTGTTTTCTGCTGTCATCTATTGTTCTATTATTTAACCACTTAGGCATAATATCATGTCTAGATAAAATTTAGGGTATGGGTAGTGTGAGAGAGGGGGGGCCACCCCTAAACCCTCCCAGAAAAGTTAAGATCGAGAAAAATTTGGCAATGGCGCATTGGTTGAAACATTTTTTTATACCAAATTAAGGGAATTTGAGATCGCACACATTAATTTTATTAAGTTTTATCTTTTCTTTTATGGGTTTAATACCCCACCGTCAACAGGAGTGCTTAAAATTCTTTGGGGTGAGAATCCCCATACAATTTTCCCTTCTGCCTCCTGCCTCCTGCCTCCTGCCTCCTGCCTACTGCCTACTGCCTACTGCCTTCTTCAACCTTTGAGCAATTCTCAAACACATATAAAAAGTAGCAATCAAAAATACTTCAGCAAAAATTTTAAATATTTCCTCAATACTCCTGAGCCATTCCCTTTGCATTTCTTGAGTTTCAGTTAACAAGTTTGAAGTTTCTTGACCTTGGGTGAAAAAATCAAGTGCAATGGAACAACAAGCTAAAATCAAAGCAATCTTAAAATAACCAAAAGCCTCTCGATACTGATAAAACTCCTGACGAAAATAATAAATTACCAACAAACCAATAATCCCGTAAATCACAATAATTAAATCATCAATACTATCTGTCAAAGCAGTTTCCTGAATTTGAAACATCCAATGAATAAATTTATCTAACCTTTCATGAATTTGAATTAGTTCATCCAAAGCGCAGAATACAAAACCAAAAGTCAAAAACTGCCAAAGTCTTTGATAATTCTTTCCAGGCTGAGATACCTCTTTTCTGCCAATTCTTAAACGATAAATTTTCCAGTTAATTCCAGCAATAATTAATAACTGAATACCCGATAACCAATTAATCAAAGACCCCTCATCAAAATATCGATATGGTCCCTTATCCAATAGTATTGCCCGGAAAATAACAGCAGCGATCGCCACAAAATTCACAAATAATGCGATCGATAATATCTTTTTAGTAGAAAATCCTGACATCAAAATTATTATTCAGCTTGTATTGTATGAATATGTGTTCTATATCACAAACAAGCCTTGAATAACCGTTTATAAGTTTAACTTATGTTATAATTTAGATATAAATATTCATATTTTTTTCAATATTTATTTACAAACGTTTACAAAGTTTAGTAACATGGAAAAAAACAAAGGTAAGTATTTGTTCTCACTGTTATGGAAACTCAATTTCCCTGGCTGACCACCATTATCCTATTGCCACTTCTGGCTGCCCTACTCATTCCCGTCATCCCTGATAAGAACGGAAAAACCATGAGATGGTATGCCCTTGGCGTAGGAGTTACTGATTTTGCACTGATGTGCTATGCCTTCTGGAATAACTACGATGCCGGCAACTCCACTTTTCAACTTGTAGAAAAATATGCCTGGCTCCCTCAGATCGGTCTAAGTTGGGCAGTATCAGTAGACGGTTTATCTATGCCACTGGTACTTCTAGCTGGCCTAGTGACAACACTATCAATATTTTCGGCGTGGCAAGTAGACTACAAACCGCGTCTTTTTTATTTTCTAATGTTGGTGCTATACTCCGCCCAGATAGGAGTATTCGTAGCCCAAGACCTAATGCTACTGTTTATTATGTGGGAACTAGAGCTAGTTCCTGTCTACCTACTAATTTCAATCTGGGGTGGCCAAAAGCGTCGTTATGCTGCAACAAAATTCTTGCTCTACACAGCAGCAGCTTCTATATTTATTCTGGTGGCAGCCTTGGGAATGGCCTTATACGGTGGCGGCAATATTACCTTCGACATGGTTGAACTAGGTCTGAGAGATTATCCACTGACCCTAGAGCTTCTACTATATGCAGGATTATTAATCGCTTTTGGAGTAAAGTTGGCCATTTTCCCTCTACATACATGGCTACCTGATGCTCACGGCGAAGCCTCTTCACCTGTATCAATGATTCTGGCAGGTGTATTGCTGAAAATGGGTGGATATGGATTAATTCGCCTCAACTTGGAAATGCTCTCTGATGCTCATGTTTACTTTGCTCCTATTTTGGCAATTCTGGGTGTCGTTAACATTGTTTATGGTGGGTTGAACTCTTTCGGCCAGTCTAATATGAAGCGCCGTTTGGCTTATTCATCTGTGGCTCACATGGGCTTTGTTTTATTAGGTATTGCTTCCTTCACTGACTTAGGTGTGAGTGGTGCTTTACTACAAATGATTTCCCA
>NZ_CEZPJD010000445.1:0-6364 GCF_983059655.1 Okeania sp. | reverse complement strand
TTAGCAGAAGCTATTCAAACAGCAGTAAAAAAACAACAATGGATTGTTTTTGTTCTAGATGAATATGGTGTAATTCCTGAAATTGCTAGTTTGAATTGGAGTTTAGAAGGAAATATGACTGTACTTGGTCGTGGCAGATATTTAGCACTGCCCAATTTTTCCAATCTAAAAAATATGACTTTTTCCTCTATGTTGTTATTAGCTTACAAGTTGAGTTCCGATAAAAAATATAGTAATTCACCTCAACCAAACTTAGAAAATAATGTTGATTTTTTTGTTCAGTTATCTGATTATCTCAATCAGGAAAAAGAAGCAGTTAACTATGAAAAATTCTTTCCTAGAATTTATCCTTGGAAATCCCTAACTTTATTTTCTTATCGGTTGAAACAAGGATGGCTTCATCCAATCATAGATTTTTCTATTAGTTATGACCAAATATATGATTGTATTCCTGCTTGGCGACTTTTGGAATCCAATAATTCCTTAACTTCTAATTCTTTAGCTGCCAAAAAAAATAGAAAATGTGAAGTAACTCAAATCGAAGATAAAGTTAAACAACAGGTAGTAATAATAGCTCCTGGTGGATATGAGAATGCAGGGCTAAAATACGGGGGAGATAACTACATCCCACCGATGGCTTTTCGTTATTGGAATAATGACAAAAATTTAACGGGAGGTGAAATTCATGCCTATATGCTGCATCATTTTCTTACTAATAGAATAGTCATTCCTATACCAGATTTTTGGATGACTTGGGTGGGTGCTTTTTTGGGTCAAGGTGTTATTATTTTATTGAATAAATATCCAGAAAAGCGTGGTGGGTGGGTAGGGGTTTTTGTAGTTGCTAATCTTGTTTATGTAATTGTTAGTTTACAAGTTTATATTTCTGGGGCAATTTTGTTACCTGTTGTGTTACCTTCTGTGACTTTTTGGGTTTATTTTTGGCTAAATAAAAGGAGGATAAAAGCTCACACGGATTATGCCACGGATATACGGATTAAGAGTTGAGTCTAGTAGGTTGGGTTGAACGGAGTGAAACCCAACATAAAATTTACATAAAATTTATGGTTGTTGGGTTTATCCTAACGGATAAGCTGGCGCTAACGTTCCTCAACCCAACCTACATCTATTGCACTTGATAACTAATAATTGATAACTGAAATGACAATAGAAAAGCTAGGAGAAAAATACCAAATTGTAATTCCTCAAGAAGTTCGAGAAGTGCTAAATTTACAACCAGGCGATCGCTTGGAAATAAAAGTAGTAAATGTCACTGTTGTTATGACTCCAGCAACTAGCAAATCTTCTCATTTATTTGGTAAACATCGTCAACTTTGGCAAGGAGAAAATGCAGTTAATTATATTCGGGAACAACGAGAATCATGGCGAGATTATAAGATATTCAAGGTGCTAAAATTGCTCTAGATAGTGTAATTTTTATTTACGCTTTGGAGGGAAATTTAGAATTTGGTAATCGTGCTATTAAAATTTTTGAAATGATTGAAAAAGGTAGTTGTAAAGGATTTGCTTGCGACTTATTTTTAGCAGAATTAATGGTTAAACCTTTGCGTACTGGAGAAATAGAAATTGCCGAGAAATATGCTAACGATCTGCCCAAGTTTCCTAATCTTACTTTCTGTAGTCTTCCTCAAGCAATAGTAATTGCTGCTGCTAGGTTGAGAGGAAGTAGTAATTTAGGTTTAATTGATGCTTTACATCTAGCAACTGCTGTAGCAGCAGGATGTAAAGTTTTTATTACTAATGATGCTGCTATGCGTCATCCTAATGCTGGTTTAGATATTTGGATGCTTAGAGATATTGAAGATTAAAATGTGAAAAATATGCGTTATAAATTTCATTCATTTCTATCTTTTTTCCTTCTATCAATCTCTGGCTTACTCTTGGTTAATTATTATCCATTAGTTAGTCAAGTAAATGCTCAAATTATTGCTCAAAAGCCCCCTTCTAGCCAAGAAATTTTGGATCGGCTTCAAGAAGTAATTTTTAATGCTAAAGAGGAACAACCCGAACCCGAACCTCCTTATAATGATGGTGAGTCTAGAGGAGAAGGAAAAGGAGGTTCTCGTGGTGAAGATTTTTGTTTAATTACACCTTGGTTATACAAATTAGAAGGCTCCTCAGAGGAAATATTTGTGGAAGTTTTCCGAGAGCAACCTATATTTATTTGGCAGGGAGAAATACGAGAAATGTTTATAGAAGTTCCTTCTGAAAATCAGCAAATAATCTGGGAACGAAATGTGGAATATAAAACCCAAATTATTTATCAAGGTAAAAGCTTAGAGCGAGGCAAAATTTATGAGGTTTTCTTGCATAAAGGAGATATAACTAGCTTGCCTTTTCCTTTGAAAATTATAGATGGCGATCGCCGAGCAACTATTGAGTCAGAATTGAAGGCTTTGTCGGAAAAATCTCCTGGTATTTCTGCTGAGGAAATGGCTTTATTACGAGCTAATTATTTTATGGAAAAAGGTTTACTTGGCGATGCTTATCAAGAGTTATTTTCTGTGGCAAAACCTTCCGCAGAATTGAAAGAAAATTTGGAGGAAATAAAGAACACGGAATTTTGTCCTGAAAAGAAATCATAGCATTTCTCTGTTTAATGAGGTACATTGATAATCCCCCTAAATCCCCCTTAGAAAGGGGGACTTTGAAGAACTATCCCCTTACAAAGGGGAACTTTAATTGAAGAATCTCCTTACAAAGGGGAACTTTAATTGAAGACTCCCCCCTTACAAAGGGGGGCAGGGTGGGATATAAAACTGTACTTCAAAGATTAAATAACTGCTACAATACTCAATAATAAATAATTGACAAGCCCAATTTTATCTAATTAAAAAACAGCTTAATGCCTGCTAAAGACCTTTATCATAATACTGTGAAAACTGCCTTAATTAAAGATGGTTGGACTATTACCAAAGACCCACTAATTCTCAGAATTGGTACTCGCAATGTTCAAGTTGACTTAGGTGCTGAAAAATTGATTGCTGCCGAACGAGGTGCGACCAAAATAGCTGTTGAAGTCAAAAGTTTTATCAGTCCTTCTTTGATTAATGAGCTGGAAAAAGCCTGGGGACAATTCTTTTTTTACAGTAGAATACTTCAGAAACAAGACCCATCACGTCTAATATATTTGGCAGTCGAGGGCGATATTTTTGCAACGTTATTTGAGGAGGAAGCAGGAAAACTTTTATTAGCTGAACCTGGTTTTCGCCTGTTTACTTTTGATGCTTTGATGGAGGGAATTATTCAATGGAAACCACAGATAGACTCTTAGATATAGAGGGGTGGCGCGACACACTCTCAAAGATTTTGCAATACTATGCGGATATTCCTTACTGCTATGGTGATGTGAAAACTTTTGTGATTATTAGTCAAGACCGCAACCATTTTATGTTGCTCCATGAAGGATGGGAAAATCGTCGTCATGTGTATGGTACTATTGTCCATGCCGAAATCCGCCATCAGAAAATTTGGATTTATTACGATGGTATTGAGGATGGTATTACGGACGAACTTGTTGCTGTGGGAGTACCGAAGGATAGGATTGTACTTGCTTTTCATCCTCCTGATGTTCGTGAGTATACCGGGTATGGGGTTGGATAGTCGAAGTCAGAAGTTAGAAGTTAGAAGTTAGAGCTAATTTCTGATAACTGAAATGAGTGAGTTTGAGCATTGAGTAACGTCCTAACCTAAATGTGTAGTGCTATATAGGGAGTTTTGCATAGTTTTTTGCCTTTACATCTATATATTATTGTTATGAGAGGAGAAATTTAGATTATGCGCCGTCATTTTAAGTCTGTTATTTTCCTATTGTCATTTTTGCTGTTGTGGGGTTTTCCCGTGCAACTGGTGGGAACAAATCTGAGAATGTCGTTACTTGCTCAAGCGCAGGAGGAAAGGAGTCAAGAGGGAAGAGTTGAGGGGTTGCGATTGAATAGTGAAGGTTTGCAACTACTGAATACAGGTCAGCTTCGGGAAGCATTGGAGAAGTTTGAACAAGCTTTAGTTATATTTAGAGAAATCGGCGATCGCCCAAACAAAGGAGTTATTCTCAATAATATTGGGGAGGTTTACAATAGTCTAGGTGACTACGAGAAAGCTCTCTCTTACCATAAACAATCTTTGAATATTGACCAAGAAATAGCTAACCACTCTGGGGTAGGGACTTCTCTCAACAATATTGGAACTATTTACTATAGTCTAGGTGACTACGAGAAAGCACTCTCTTACTTTCAACAATCTTTGAATATTGACCGAGAACTAGGAAACCGCTCTGACGAAAGCACTACTCTCAATAATATTGGGATAATTTATCATAATTTTGGTTATTATAAAGAAGCACTCTCTTACTTTGAACAATCGTTGAAGATTGCTCGAGAACTAGGGAACCGCTCTGGCGAAAGCACTACTCTCAATAATATTGGGGAGGTTTACAATAGTCTAGGTGAGTATGAGAAAGCACTATCTTACTTTCAACAATCTTTGAAGATTAGCACGGAAATAGGCAAGCGCTCTGGGATAGGTACTACTCTCAACAATATTGGGGAAATTTACAGAAGTAGAGGTGAGTATGAGCAAGCTCTCGATCAGCTTCTAGAAGCTTTGAAGATTTTCCGAGAAATAGGCTATCGCTATGGGATAGGTACTACTCTGAGCAATATTGGGAATGTCTACAGTAGTCAAGGTAAGTATCAGGAAGCACTCTTTTACTATCAACAATCTTTGAATATTAAGCGAGAAATAGGTAACCGCTCTGGGGAAGGGGTTACTCTTGGCAATATTGGGAATGTTTACAGTAGTCAAGGTAAGTATGAGAAAGCACTAGATTACCATAAACAATCTTTGAAGATTCGCGAAAAAATAGGAGACCGCTCTGGGAAAGCGGCTTCTCTCAATGGTATTGGAGGTGTTTACGATAGTCAAGGTAAGTATGAGAAAGCACTATCTTACTTTCAACAATCTTTGAAGATTAGCACAGAAATAGGTAACCGCTCTGAGGAAAGTGTTAGTCTCAAACATCTTGGGAATGTTTACAAGAGTCAAGGTAAGTATGAGCAAGCACTCTCTTCCTTTGAACAATCGTTGAATATTGACCAAGAAATAGGGAACCTCTCTGGGATAGGTACTACTCTCAACAATATTGGGAATGTCTACAGTAGTCAAGGTAAGTACGAGAAAGCTCTCTCTTCCTTTGAACAATCTTTGCAGATTAGCACAGAAATAGGCAAGCGCTCTGGGATAGGTACTACTCTCAACAATATTGGCTTACTTTACAGGAATCAAGGCAAGTACGAGAAAGCTCTCTCTTCCTTTGAACAATCTTTGCAGATTCGCCAAGAAATAGGAGACCACTCTGGGGAAAGCACTACTCTCAATAATATGGGATTAGTTTATGAGAGTCTAGGTAAGTATAAGCAAGCACTAAATTACCATAAACAATCTCTAAAGATTAACCAAGAAATAGGCGCTCGTTTGGGGGAAGCAGCTTCTCTCAATAATATTGGGAATTTTTACAATAATCTAGGTCAGTATCAGGAGGCACTTTCTTACTTTGAACAATCTTTGCAGGTTACCACAGAAATAGGCAACCGCTCTGGGGAAAGCTCTACTCTCAGTAATATTGGGACTATTTACAATAGTCTAGGTAAGTATGAGGAAGCACTCTCTTACATTCAACAAGCTCTGAATATTCGCCGAGAAATAGGTGAACGACCTGGGGAAGGAGTGGCTCTCAACAATATGGGGAGAGTTTACAATGATCTAGGTAAGTATGAGGAAGCACTCTCTTACACTCAACAAGCTTTGAATATTTTTCGAGAAGTGAGCGAATCTGAACTTGAAGCCAAAAGTCTGAGCAATATAGCTCTACTACTAAAGCAACAAAACAAACCAGAATTAGCTATTGTTTTCTACAAAAAATCCATCAACACCACCGAATCCATTCGCCAAGACCTCCGCCAACTACCTCAAGACTTCCAAAAATCTTACGAAGACACTATTGCCAAGTACTATCGTCGTCTTGCAGATATCCTAATTGAACAAGACCGCATCCTCGAAGCACAACGAGTTCTCGACCTACTCAAACTCCAAGAAATCGCAGAATTTAACCGCCGTGATATCCGTGGCAACCAAGACACCCGCACTGGTATTGAGTTACTCTCCTTAGAAACAGAAATCTGGGAAGGTTACAAACAAATCTTTAACAATAACAATGCCACCCAACTCGGCACCGAACTTACCGACCTCCGCATCATTCCAGAAACCGAGCGTACCCCTACTCAACAGGAACGCATCAAAGAATTAGAAAATCAGGAGCAAAAATTAGTTCAACAACTCACCGAAT
>NZ_CEZPJD010000444.1:3782-6376 GCF_983059655.1 Okeania sp. | reverse complement strand
ATTTCAAGTTTTGAAGACTCATTTAGATGAGTGTATCCCCAATGAAGAGATTTGTCTATTTTACCAAAACGAGCATATGTTTCAGCAGCAACTAAAATTATATCTAATTTAAGGCATCGCGCTGTAGGATAAAACTCTAAAAATACATTCATAATTTCAATTTTTTCCTCGTAAGATTTAGAAGGATCGAATAATATTAACTCGCTATGTTCGCCTTCATACTCATAGTCACGATATTCACCCTCATAAGAATAAATCTGACATATATATAATTGATTTAAACCACCACCAGCAATAGCCATAAATTCTTTAGTATCACCCTTTCTTTTTCCTTCCTCATAGGTCTTTTCAAAAGTTACTAAGTACAAGTCCCAACCATTTAAAGCTAAAATATTACTCTTAACTTGCCCCCAGGTTGGATTGTCTATATAAGTTTCACTGGTTGCACCTTCAGCAGAAACATTTGTGATATACATTGATCAGTTTTTCCTAACCTAAAAAGCAAAAATATCTTAACCACAAAAAATATATTAACTATATTTTATTGAAGTAGCTAATTCTAGCCATAAATTTAAAGTATTTTTTATTAATAACTTTTATATTTTATTGATTTAAAAGGCGGAAAACTCATCAACCTGCCTTTTAAGATCATATACATTGAATAAAATTTAAACTACTTGAATTATTACCAATTACCTATAATTGATAGTTAACTTTTTCCTTCTTCTTCCTGCTTTACAGCAACAGCATAATCACGAAATCTTTCCATATCTGCCATCAAAGTAGATTCTACTATCCTACCTAAAAATAAGTTATCCATAATCTTAATTAACCAGCCAGGAACTCCATAAGCTACAGTTAATTTGACAATACTACTACCATGTCGGTCGTAGAAACGAATTGCGCCTCGGTTTGGCAAACCATCCACAGATTCCCACTGAATAATTTGATGCTGAACTACTCTTTGTATCTGAGAAAGCCAACTAAATTGGAAATTACCACTGGCTAATTTCCATTGAGATAGATCGGGATTATCTTCCAAAACTTTAACAGATTCAATCCACTTCATCCATCGAGGCATTTGTTCTAAATCTGACCAAAGATTCCATACTAAATCAATTGGAGCAGCTACTTCTATTTGTACACTATGTTCTAGCCAATTAGTCATTTCAGTTATCAGTTATCAGTTATTAGTTATCAGTCTAGACAGTGCAAAGTTCTTAGAATAACTATTGCTAGCTAAAGCTTTCAGCGATCTAAAGGTTAAAAACTTTTTATTCAGAGCTGTAAGTACTGTAAGCCTTTTCCACTAATGTTTTCAGTCTTCAAAGCTAATAGTTTTTTGGAATAACTTTGTACTCTCCAGTTATCATTACCTCTACCTGTTTTCAAGGAAAGATAATTATTAATTATTAATTATTAATTATTAATTATTATCTCTCCCTCACTTAATTTTAACTGGCAGTAACTGGAGTTCGTCCCAAAATATTTTCTACATTTGCCAAAATTGTCTGAGCCGCTTGCTTTCCAGAAATAGTTGCTCCCTCCATACTGTCAATATAATCCTGTTGGGTATAACTACCTGCCAGGAAAAAGTTAGGAATAGGTGTTTGTTGGTTAGGGCGATATAAGTCCATACCAGGAGCTTCCCGATACAAAGACTGAGCCAATTTCACTACACTATACCAAGTCATATTTAATTCCCGTGAAGAAGGAAATAATTCATGGACTTGTTTTAAGACATGATGGGCGATCGCCTCATTATTCTCTTTAATAAAAGGGTCTCCTGGTGTTAACACCAACTGTAATAAAGAACCTTGTCCTTGTCGATAATAATCTCCTGGACTTGTTAATGCTAAATCGGCAAAACAGGAAAAGTCGGCATCTGGAGTATAAAGTAAGTTATCAAGACCAGCAGCACGCTCTAATTGTTCACGTTGGTTTTTATCGTGTAACTCTGTCACCCAACCATCAAACCTGAGCTGTACCGTTGCTACTGGTACTGCATCTAATTTATAGATTTTGTCAAACTCTGGCCATTTGCGCCAAGCTTCGGGCAAAATTCGCTGAATACCCGGTACATCGCAGGCAAACACATAAGCATCAGCAGTAATAGTTTCTTCAGTCTCCCCACTAGCGACAACTATGCCACTGACACGAGTTTCCCCATCATTCTCTGTAAACTGAATTTCTCTAACTCGTCTCCTGGTATAAATTTTTGTCCCTCTTGCCTCCAAATATTCAACAATTGGTTTGTGGAGATATTCGTAAGGAGATCCTTCCAACATCCGCAACACCGATGCTTCTGTTTTTGCAGCAAATAATTGGAATATTGTCAACATACATCGAGCAGAAATATTATCCGCATCAATAAATCCTAGAGCGTAGGCAATAGGGTTCCACATTCGCTTGATACTTCCATCAGAGCCACCTTGGCCACGAAACCATTCTCCAAAACTAACTTTATCCAAATCGCGAATAGTTTTCATCGCCCCATCAAAATCTACCAACCCTCTAACTATGGGACTTGTGCCTAGAGCGATCGCATTTTGTAGCTTATCTTGCACAGATAACTGAGATGTGGTAAAGAAAGC
>NZ_CEZPJD010000444.1:0-3682 GCF_983059655.1 Okeania sp. | reverse complement strand
GGGCGAGATTCAAATATTTCTACTTGATGTCCAGCATCGGCCAATTCTACGGCTGTGGCCATGCCTGCTAATCCTGCACCTGCGATCGCGACTCGCATTATTTACTTCCTTACTCATTTTTTTTATAATTCTTAATAATTTTACCCCCAAATTTTCACTTTTGACTTATTGTGCTGTGTGCAGGCAACAGGCAACAGGAAACAGGGAGAATAAAAAACCGATAATATTAAGATTCTAGCTATTGAAAAGTTCCTGTCATTTGTACATAAGTCAGCACCCATTGCTATCACTAGCTATCAGCTATTAGCACTTCAGTCATCAGACTAAAAAGGTATTGGATAGATAATGCGCCCAAAGCTGACCGCTGAAATGCTGAAATGCTGATAGCTATTTAAAAAGATACTGGCATTAATTGTAATGGCCCTATACCCAACTCTTGAGTTGAGAGAAAGCGCACCTCAAACAAAGCCATCATATCCTTAAAATCTGGTTGACCACGAGAAGCGCCTGTAATACCCCTAGCAATAATTAAACCACACCAACCATGAGTAGCTTTGCAACGTTTGTCCCATTTTTGTTTAGCTTCCTGGTGTACAGGATCATGTTGCATAAATTCACCAAATAAATGAAGTACACCATCATAAGTTTTCAATATACCCAGATCGTAGTTTGTTTCCTCCATAGGGTCTTCTCCTAGATTAAATCCGATACCATGAAGTCCCTGAGCTTCTTGTAAATCATCAATCAATTTAGTTGCTTTTGGCAGAGAAGTTTGGATTAAAACTATTGGTAAACCTTCTCCTGATGATTTAATATCTACTTCTGCTGCCTGGTATAGTTTGGTATTGTCACGTAGATATGCCACTGTATCCCAAGGTACAACTCCTAAACTCAAGAAAGAATTGGCCGGAACCAAATCATTTTTCAGCATAGGCATTTCAATTTCTAATTCTTCATCTCCTTCAAGATCCGCCTCGGCAGCCATTTCATATAATTCTTCTGCTACTTCTGGCATAGTGGCCACCTTGACTGAGATTACTTGTTCAGATTCTGGTATGGGGATACGGTAGCGACTATTGATGCTAGGAAACTTATTACCTGTCATCTTTTTGCGACAAGACCGTAAAAAACGATGAAGTGCTTCTATTGCTACTAATGTTGTAGCTGCTTCCTCTTCATATAGAACAGACCTTAAACCTTCTAGAGGATGTAGATTACCAAAATTGGGCTGAATTTCTGATGCAGATAAATTTTGGAGGTCGATCTCCTCACTATCATCATCATCATCATCTTCTTCTTGAAGGTTGTCATAAGTGATAAACAAACAATCTTGTCCCAAAAAAGCTTCTTCTAAATTCTCATAAGATTTTTCATAAGCTACTCGTTGCCGAAACCTTTTGAGAGAATCTAAAGAACGATATAGTAAGATGCCATAGTCCATGCCCAGCTTACCTAAGACACAGACGTAGAGATTTTTAATATCCCATTGATTAAGTTCTATGGAAATAATTTGATGCTCTCCTAATATTTCCCATGGTGCATCATCCCAGATTTGATATGCTTTCTCCACTAAAGCTTCCGCATACTCAGGAGGTAAGTGAGGAGGACGATTTTCTGCTACTTCCTGTAGTCCTTGAAATATTTCATCAATTAGAGGTAAATCCGGGACATAATCGATTGTAATTCCTAAGTCTTGTAAAACTCCTCTCAGAAAAAATTGAATTTCTCGGTCTTTGACTACTATTTTTTGGGGCCTAATTGCTGGAGCTGGACTTTGAGGATTTTCCATTGCTCGCAGCAGTGTCCGAACAATTGCTTCTGGCCCAATATCTGATGTTACCATGTCCATTGCTCGTACCATTCCATGGGAGCCATCGACCCAGATAATACATTCATTTGTTGTTTCTGCCTCTAACTCCTGACTAGAGCTAGAGTCTGAGTATATAGGGCGACGATCGCCTTCCCACACACTTGGAACTTGTTGTAATTTTTGTAACCTACGAATTGTTGAAGGATTAAGAGCTGCCATAGACTAAGCCTGTGAAAGTGAAGCAATAGGTAAATATTTTTTCCTTGTTGCATTAAGCCATATTTTTAATGTATTTTGATATACATTTTTCTATATAAAGCTTTGCTAATGTGACGGGAATTTTATTTTCTACTATCTTAAATGACTGCTCGGAGTAATTGAGCAATGTATAGACTTACTATATATTTCTATGTCTATAATTTTGATAATTTTAACATTATTAACGACAGTCTTTAAGTTTTTAATACTTAATATATTTAAGGTCACTACAATAAGGCCATATTAACAAAAATGATAATTTTTGACTGAGGATACTATTCAAAAAGTATAGTTACAATCTTTATCTAGAAATATAAATATGAAATAGAATATATAAATAGTAAGGAATTACTATTTGAGAGTAATAGTACAAGGAGCTAGAAAGAAAAATGACACAAGCTACTCAGTCCCAGCAAAAAGGTATCATGATGAGCGAAGCTGCTTTAGCCCAGGTTAATTCTCTTAGAGAAAAAGAAGGGAAAGACCTATGCCTCAGAGTAGGGGTGCGTCAAGGTGGATGTTCTGGAATGTCCTACATGATGGATTTTGCTGACCCTAATACTATTAGAGAAGATGATGAAGTTTTTGATTATGATGGATTTAAGGTGGTTTGCGATCGCAAGAGTATTCTATATCTCTACGGTTTGGTACTCGACTATAGTAATGCTTTAATTGGGGGTGGGTTTAAATTTAGTAATCCCAATGCAACTCAAACCTGTGGCTGTGGTAGTTCCTTTTCTGCCTAAAATTAATCAAATCAAATCATATTAGACATCTCCTCCAAAAGAGGGAGTAGGGACGTTGCATGCAATGTCCCTAACTTACTGTTACCCAAAATAATTTTGTAGTCTACTTAAATGAATTGCACTGTAATTTATTGTTATTAATTTTTTCAAGTAGGAAATATCGAATATTATGACTCAAACACCCGAAGAATTATATAAAGAAGGATTAGAAAGATATAAAGCTGGAGAAGACCCAAAAACTTTAATTCCAGTATTTAAAGATATTACAAATCGTTCTCCTAAAAGTAGTAGTAGTTGGATAAGTTTATCGTGGTTATATTTATTAGACAAAAAACCTAAATCAGCTTATAAAGCAGCTAAGACAGGAGTTAAACTTAATCCAGACGATCCACAAGGAAGAATTAATTTAGCTTTAGCAATGCTGGAAATAGGAGAAAAGGGTGTAAGAACTCATGTAGAAAGGGCACAACAAATGATTATGGCTGACTCAGATTGGCTGGAGGAAATTAAAGGTAATATTCAGGATGGTTTTGAGAGAAGATCTGATTGGCCTGGTTTAAGTCGAATTAAGAGTTGGTTATTCGATGTTTAAATAAGTTAAATAATTTCTATGGCAATTCTTATAGAGGTAGGAAACAGGAAATAAATAAATAAGACAAATCATATCTCCATAATTACCTAAATAACACGGGAAAATGAAAGCCATCGTCTTTTAAGCGATGGATCAAAGGCAAGGAGTCGGATTTTAATCCAATGTATTTTATTTGACCGAAAAGCCATGTTGAAGGCCCCGTGTTTGAAGTGGGGAGATGAAAATAAGGGAGTCGTTTGGACTAGACAACTTGAGTTGCCCTCTGTTACTATGATC
>NZ_CEZPJD010000443.1:0-6398 GCF_983059655.1 Okeania sp. | reverse complement strand
CTGACCGCTATTGCCTACTGCCAAATGAGCTGCGCACAGCGCTATACTTTTAATGCTACGCTCTTGACGTGCGGAATGTGAGCTAAAACCTTTATCGGGCAATTATTTGAGATTAGATCGGTAAACCCTAACTAGGATCTGCTGAAAAAATTGGTTGGTGAGGGTAGACACGGGGACGCGGAGATGGGGGGAACAGGTAACGGTTTCAGTCATTTGCGGAGATTCTATTATTGGTGCGATTGATATCATTATTTCAATCATCTTCTTCTCTGACAACACCTGATTTTTCCTTCTTCCTTCTTTCTTCTGACTTTTGCCTTATTTAGTATGCAACTTCCAAATTAAAATCCGACCTCCTTCACCGCCACTAACTAAAGTTTGACCATCTGGAGTAAATTGCACTGGATGGTAACCACAAAGACTATCTAATAATTTTCCTGTGTGCAAATTCCACAATTTAACCGTACCATCTAGACTTCCACTAGCAAGAATTTGACTATCGGGACTAATAGCAACAGACAAAACTGCACGAGAATGACCTTTGAATGTATTCAGTAACTCACCTGTGCGGACATCCCAAAGTTTTATAGTTCGATCTGCACCACCACTTGCGATCGCTTGAGCATCTGACGTAAAAGCAACTGAATATACACCTCCAGAATGTCCCCTCAAAGTTTTCAGACTCACACAAGTTCCTGCTTGCCAAATTTTGATCGAACTGTCAGCACTACTGCTAGCAAAAATTTGATTTTGAGGAGAATTTTTTGCCGTACTAGTATTATTAACTTTAGCATAAGAGACACAGAAAACTTTATCTAAATGTTCGTGTAATTTGCAAAGTAATTCTCCATTACGTTGATTCCAAAGTTTAATTGTATGATCGGCACTGCCACTTATTACAGTTTGATTATCTGGACTAATAGCTACTGACAAAATAGCACCATTCCGATGACTATAAGGAGAACCTGAATGGCTATAAAATCTGTCTGCAATTGTTTTTTTCTGTAAGTTCCAAGCTAATATTGTTCTATCATCTCCACCACTGAAAACTCTTCTGCCATCAGCAGTAATAGCTATTGTGTATACTTCGGCAGTGTGACCTAAAAATTTATGCAAAAGTTTTCCTGTTTTTAGATTCCATAGTCTAATTATTTTGTCATCGCTGCCTGTTACTAAAGTAAAACCGTGGGGACTGATAGCTACGGTGTTGATAGAAACGTTATGCTCTTGGATAATTTGTACACTTTTCCATAACTGAGAGAGTTTTAAATAGTTTCTAATTTTTGTTTTTGTTGAAGAAGAATTTGCTTTTTTCTTTTCAAATTCTATAACATTATTCAGTGGTTTTGATTGATAGTTAAGATGTGGTTCTTTTGATAATTTTTGAGTGCTTTGATAGTGGCTATTGATGTTGTTGTGAAATATTTTTTCCTGCTTATATTCATTTGATTCTCCTACATTTTGTCTGTTTTTCCATGCTTCTACTTCTGCTTGTACAATGATACTAATATGAGGTACTTTCTCCGGCTCTTTTTGAGTAGATTTTATTTCTTCTAAAGATTTTTTTTCTGCTCGATATACCTGAGCTTTTTGGTTAATATTTGGAGTTGATATATGAGAAATTTCTGTTAGTAACTCTGTAGCTGATTGATATCTTTCTTTTACTAGGTCTTTGACTAATTTATCTAAGATTTTTTCTAGGCGATCGCTAATTTTTCTTCCTTGTTGAACTAGATGCGATCGCCAAATTAATTCTCCACTAAATGGGTCAAATAGTTGGTTAGGTGCTACTTTAGTTAGCAAGTGAATACAGGTCATACCTAAACTGTAGAGATCACTGGCTGGATATGCTTTTCCTCCGCGTATTTGTTCTATTGGAGCATATCCTAATGTACCAGTCATAGTACCAATTTCAGTTGCAAAATCCTGACTATTTAGTTTGGCAACACCAAAATCTATTAAGACTAATTTATTTTTTTCTTTTTCTTGTGATTTTGAAGTATTAAATCGTAATATGTTTTCTGGTTTTATATCTCTATGAATTACTTTTTCTTCGTGAATAAATTTTAATAATGGCAATAATTCTAATAATATTTCCCAGATTTGATTTTCGCTAAATACACCTTGTTCTTCTAGTTCTTGGAGAAGAGTTTTTCCGGCGATAAATTGTTCTACTAAATAAAGATTTTCTTGCTCTTCAAAGTAAGAATATAAAGTAGGAATTTGAGGATTATCTCCCAATTTTAATAATTGCTCTGCTTCTCTTTTAAATAATTCTGATGCTTTCTCAGTAGAAATTAAGTTGTGATTTTGTGGAAAAAATTGTTTGACTACGCAGAATGTATTAAATCTATCTAAATCCACTGCTAAAAAAGTTCTGCCAAAGCTGCCATTGCCAATAGGTTTAATTACTTGATAATGTCCTCGCAGTAACAATTTTGAACCGCAAGTTTGGCAAAATTCTACATCATTGGGATTTTGAGGTTGTTGGCAATGTAAATTGAGGCAATAGCTCATAGAAAAAAATTAGTAAATTTAATACTTAATAGGAATTTGTACTGCTTCATTCATCGGATTTGTTATATATTTTGTAAGCATTTAGCGGTCAGCATTCAGCTAGCCTCCTGCGGAGGAACTACGTTAACAGCTATTAATTAATTACTTTTATATTTTTTTTATTTTATAATAATCTTATAGATACTATAGTATCCATAATTTACTTAAATTCTCATAAAAATCAGTAAATTAAATAAAATTTTAATGATTCTTAGTCAATTCAGTATTGACTATAACAAAATAGGTATGGTATGAATCTTTATTAAGAATTAAACTGAGTTTTATTATGGAAAATAGTGGTTGGCTTGATTTACTGAGTGGTGGTTTAGCGGTAGCAATTTTAATTGGAGGATTAATATTATTATTTAAAGGTATTTCTTCAATGCCAAAATAAAAACTTTTCTCGTAGGAGTCAGGAGTCAGGAGTCAGGAGTCAGGAGGGAAGAAAGAAGAACATAAGGAGAAAGTTTTTTGATGACTAATTATCCGTTAGCGTAGCTCCCCTGGAGGGGGAAAATTATATAAAACCTTGGGAAGCTTTTCTGAACTTTTCACCCGTTTGTTATAGTAGCTTAAGACTTATGCTGATGATAAACCGGATAAGAGGAAATGTTTTTCCCACTGTTCCCTGTTCCCTATTCCCTATTCCCTATTCCCTGCTATAAAATAGAAAAAACTTAACTAAATCCAAAAATAATGAGTGGGCCAACCCCTGACGGATTTTATGAATTAACCTCTGAGTTTGATAACTTTCAGCTAACTCCAGGATTACTTGCTAATTTACCTGGTGGTCTACTTGGTTTAAGTGGCAATGATTCAATTATTGGAGGTATAAATGCAGAAATTATTAATGGTAATCAAGGCAATGATACAATCAACGGAAATCAAGGAAACGATACGATATTTGGTGGTAAGAATTTAGATTTAATTTTTGGTGGCGATAATGATGATTTCCTGAGTGGAAATTTAGGAAATGATGAGATTCATGGCGATGGGGGAAACGATGTATTAAGAGGAGGAAAAGAAAGTGATTTTCTGATTGGTGGCACGGGAAATGATACTTTGTATGGAGATTTAGGAATAGATACTTTGACTGGAGGAACAGGTGCAGATATTTTTGTACTTTCAGAAGAAGCAGATGTAATTACAGATTTTGAAGTAGGCGATCGCTTTGGTTTAACTTCGGGTTTAACAGTTAATGATTTAATCATAGAAACTGCTATGACTGAGGGCAATGATACTTCGATAAAAATCAGGGAGTCGGAACAAATTATAGGTATAGTTTTAGGTATTTTACCTACTGAATTAGATAGCAATAGCTTTTTTTCTCTCGAACTAGAATCCAATGACAACCGCAACAGCAGTTTTCTAGAAACTCAAACATTATTATCAGAAAATATCCGTATTTCTCTAGACTCATTACCCATACCTTTTGCCACTGATAGTGCTTCTAATCCTGCCGATATTATTCCTGTTCCCGATAATCCAGTTTTGCAAGTTCCCGATGGATTTACTGTTAATGTATTTGCCGAAAATTTAGAAAGTCCTCGTTGGTTAGAAGTTACTCCCACAGGAGATGTATTAGTAACAGAAACACCACTCAATCAAATACGTTTATTACGCGATACAGATGGGGATGGTACTGTCGATTTTTCTCAAGTTTTTGCCGATGCAGAAAATGGATTAAATCAACCTTTTGGCATGGCATTTACCGAAGATTATTTCTATGTAGGAAATACAGATTCAGTAGTACGATATCCCTACAATATTGGGGATTTAGAAATTAATGGTACTGGTGAAAAAATAGCCGATTTACCAACAGGAGGTCATTGGACTCGAAACTTAGCAATTTCTCCCAATAATCAACTTTTTGTTTCTATTGGTTCCCTCTCCAATGTATCTGTAGAACCATTACCCAGAGCATCAGTTCAAGTAATGAATTTAGATGGTTCTGATCGACAAACTTTTGCTTTTGGTTTAAGAAATCCTGTGGGTTTAGATTTTCATCCAATTACAAATCAACTTTTTACCACTGTAAATGAACGGGATGGGTTAGGAGATGATTTAGTTCCTGACTATTTAACAGGATTAGAATCAGGTGAATTCTATGGCTGGCCTTATGCTTATTTCTTACCTAATTTAGAAGACCCAAGAAGAGCAGGAGAAAATCAAAATTTAGTAGCTGAAACTCAAACACCTGATGTATTATTTCAAGCTCATTCTGCTCCTTTAGGACTGCAATTTTATGATGGAGAAACTTTCCCGGAAGAATATCAAAATGGAGCATTTGTAGCATTCAGAGGTAGTTGGAATCGTCAGGAACCCACAGGTTATAAATTAGTTTTTGTACCCTTTGATGAAAATGGTAATTCCACTGGAGAATATCGAGATTTTTTGACAGGTTTTCTGGATGTTTCGGAGGAAACAACTTGGGGTCGTCCGACTGGTTTAGAGGTTTTGCCGGATGGGAGTTTGTTGTTTACTGAAGAGATGAATAATCGAATTTATCGGATTCAATATAAGTAAGCATTCAGCCGTCAGCTGTCAGCTATCAGCCATTGCTTTTAGTTGACCATAAAAGCTTTATTAATTCTCTTATTACAAAAGTTGGCTCCCTTGCCCTTAAAGTCTATTTAAATTTAAACACTATCCCATAAGATATAGTCTTGTTGCTTTAACGCAGTTTCTCCGTAGGAGGCTGGATGACTGCTAATAGCTTAATGTTTACCAATATAATGTCCAGTCAAACAGTTATGATTAGGTTCATAGTTGGGATTTATATCATGTTCAGATAATCAGTTATAAAAAAACTTTATCCCTTTTAACCCTTTCTTCTCTCTCTTGGTCAGCATTCCCTCTCTTGGTCAGCATTCCCTCTCTTGGTCAGTATTCCCTTGCGTCTGACGCCGACGCGGGATCTGACCGCTTGCGTCTGACGCCGACGCGGGATCTGACCCTACTGGAATATATCCTGACCGTAGCAATATTTTATGAAATTAGTATGAGAAAATTGTTAGATAATTTTCAGAAAAAATGCAATACAAACCGCAATAATTAGCAATACAAAAAAATATTTAGCTCTTATTATTTAATTTAAGCTCCGAAATTTAACGGAGAGATAAATAATTGTATTTGGAAAAAATAATGAATATAAATAGTAAGACTTGGCTAAATATTCGTGGAGCGATCGCTACAACAATAGCAGTAACTTCTACATTTGCTATGACATCTGCAGCAACAGCAGCAAGATTAAAAGTTACAGTAGAAAATGTTGCCCCCACTAATGGTTTCTTCTTCTCTCCATTATGGGTAGGTTTTCACGATGGCAACTTCGACATTTTTGACTTAAACCAACCAGCACCCGCATATCTCGAAGCATTAGCAGAAGATGCTAATACAGGCCTCATCACCACCGCTTTTGCTAATAGTGGCGCAGGCAATACTCAAGCTACAATATTTGGCCCAACAGGCCCATTTCAGGTACTTACTGCTGGCGATCGCGCTTCTATGACATTTACTCTAGATGGCAGTCTAGCTAGCAGTCGTTATTTCAGTTATGGATCAATGGGTTTACCAAGTAACGATGCTTTTATTGCTAACGAAAACCCACTAGGCATAAAAGTTTTTGATGAAGATGGCAACTTCTTGGGTGCTGACTTTATTGTTACAGGCGATCGAGTGTGGGATGCAGGTACAGAAGTCAATGACGAAATTCCAGGCAATACTGCTGCTCTTGCTCAAGCCGCTCCGAACACAGGTGTTGATGAAAATGGAGTTGTCACCCTTCACCCTGGTTTTCTCGAAGGTGGTAATATTCTAGCAGCAGTACCTAATGGTGATTT
>NZ_CEZPJD010000442.1:0-6413 GCF_983059655.1 Okeania sp. | reverse complement strand
ACATCAGGAAACTGTAAATTTGTATCGGCATTTCACCTCTCAAAATCAGAGAATTTATACAACAGATTATGTTTTAGATGAAACTTTTACCTTGTTTTTCAAGCGACTACATCCTTTGTTTTATCTTTAAAGTAACAAATGGAGGTGAAATTAATGAATTCTATTGAAAATGTCAAAGAAGAATTGCAAAGAAGAATTGAGAAATTACCAGAGCATAAAATCCCAGAAGTTTTACAGTTTGTCAATTTTTTGCTTTACTCCCAAGAACAGCTTTTTTCTCTTCCCTTTGAAAAAAAAGAAGTGAAAGAAAGCGATCCTTTAGCTGATTTTATTGGTGCAGTAGAATGCGGTTCTCTAGCTCAAAATATTGATTCAGAACTTTATAGAGAATAAACTTTTTGTAGATACATGGGGATGGTTAACTCTGAATTTGGCTTTAGAGAGATGTCAAATTAATCCGCTGGTTCTGTATATTCGCAGAAAATATTCAATCCAACTTTGACTATATACAGCACAATGATAGTGGCGATCGCTGGATTGATTGGTAAACTGGTCAATCCTACTAAATAAACAATTGCTCCTGTAAGTAAAGAAGCACTACCAGGATTTTTATTGTAGTCAGAGAGCTTCGAGCGAAAACCCTCATCACCACAAATTTCTTGGCGGAGTACCCTTTTCGTAACTTCCCAGAGAGATTCTCCTTCGCCGTAATCTTGTATGCCATTTTTTTCTGACCAAAGTTGGTCGAAACTAGCGTCAAATCTACCATCATGTTTTTCTAGGACAGCCATTGCTTCTTGAGCAGGTTGGTAATCTTGTAATAGCTGTTGTTTGCCTTTGATTTCGATACTGTTGAGTTGTGCTTCCATAATTATTTATCCTCTTTTTCTTGATTATATAGCGCTACACGCTAGGAAATAGTCAACTGTCAAAAGATTTCAGGATTTATAAATGTCCTAACCTTAATGCGTAGCTCTATATCTAGCAATTCTTAACATAAACAAAGGAATCTCAGGACTTAGAATCGTAGGATTTACAATCGGTATCTTTCCATCACTGTCTGCAACAAATTTACGAATTTTTGTCCGCAGTTCGCCTGAACATTCTTTGCCAGTAATCTCTTGCCAAATTGAGTCAAACTGACTTTCTCCCAACTCATAAAACATCCATCCTAAATTTTCAATATCTAATTCAATAGAGTCGGGCTTATATTGACTATCAATCAGAAATGCTTTGATATAAATCTCCAGGGCAGTGCCAAAATCTCCTTGCCATTCTGAGGAATTTCCTGCCTCTTGCAGGTATAAAGAAGCCCTGTTCCAGTCTTGAAACCTTTGGTAAATTTTAGCTACCTCTAGGTAATATCTAGCTGCCTCAGTAAATTTTTTCTGTTTTTTAACTATAAGACCTAAATTATGATAAGCAGAAATTGATTTGTAAGGCTGACCTAAACCTTCGTAAATCTTAATTGCTTTTTGGTAGTAAGCAATAGCATCACTAACATTTTGCTGGGAATAGGAAACATTCCCTAATTCTTGATAAACAGGTGCAGCTTTGTAAAAATCTTTAGCATCTTCTCGAATTTTTAGAGCTTTGTGTAAATATTTAATTGCTTCCGAAAAATTTTCTTGCTCGCGAGCTATCATACCTAAATTCTGATAAACATTAGCAGCTTTTTCTAAGTCTCCTAAGTCTTCCCTGATTTTGAGAGCTTCTTTTAACTGGCTAATTGCCAAGTCAAATTTTTGCTGTTGATAGGCAATCAAGCCAAGCTCCAAGTAATTGCTAGAAACGCTATACAAGTCTCCAACATCTTCATTAATTTTCCTAGATTTCTGGTGATAAGTGGTTGCTGTGTCAAAATCTTTTTTCATTTGATATGCTACCCCCAGAGCATTATAAACACTTGCGACCTCCGACAAATCTTGAACCTCCTTATAAATCTCAAAAGCTCTTTGATAGTAATCAATTGCTGTGTCAAAGTCATGCTTTGCTTGTGCCACATGACCCAATTCCATGTTGGCAACAGCAATATTACGCTTGACAGATGGGTCATTTAAGTCAGTGAGTTCATCCAACGTTTCTTGATGGAATAACCTGGATGTTTCTATATCACCACTCTCAAAAGCTTCAATTGCATCATTACTTATTAGATACTCCCATAAATTCAAGGCATTTACTCCCTTGGTCTTTACCTCTGACGAATGTATGCCAATCTGTTTTAATATTCGTTGTCGCAGTGCTCTAAATTCGGGTTGACGACCAAGGCGTCTATATACATCCCCCAAGGCTTGTAAGATACATTTCGCGTTATTCCAATCCTGATTTTGTTCGGCAAAGCGTAGATTTTGCAATAGGTTTGGTTCTTCCAAGAGGAAAGTAAAATTGGTATATTTCGCCTCACTGAGCAGTTCTTTTCGCAAATAAACTGCCAACCCTGCGTAGAAACGCAGCAACTTTTTTTCCAGTTCTTTAATTGCCTCCTGGGAATGTGCTTCAGCCAACTGCTGGCGCAGATACCAGGGAAGAGCCGGGTGAATCTTGTAAATATTTGAACCTAGATACTCTAGAATACCTGCTGCTACTGCTTCATTGAGAATCTGTAACCAATCAGATTCTTCTAAATTTTCCCCAAATACTTCTCGATATGCTTGCCCATACTCTCCAAATTCACCATCACAACTTTTCGATAATAACTGAAGCGAATGTACATGAACTCGTTTAGAAAATAAGGCTAAAAAGGGTAAGTGTCGTTGAGTACGCTCAGATAATTTGCTAAAAGAATAATCTAGAGATACTGTCAAAGATTTATCTCTTCCTTCCTCTTGGAGTCCCTTAAACGTATCCAATCCTTGGCGCAGAGCTTCAATAAGTTGTAGAGGTGTTTGTGTCTTCAAATAAGGTAGGATAACGCGCAAAGAGAGGGGATGTCCCCCTAAAAGACTCAATAATTCTAAATATTCCTGGGGCAGTTTTTTTCTATCTACACCTGCGGTTTGTAAAATTTTAGCAGCCAACTCCTCTGCATCTTGTTGAGTAAGTCCGCCCAAATTCATTAGACTATAACCACAATCAAGCCAAGGTTCTTCCCGCCTACTGGTAATCAGTACCCAGGTTTGTTCTCCGCGTAAGTCTTTGAGAAATTGTTTTAGCTCATCTCGCTCTGTATCTGGTAGTAGTGGCTCATTACCAGTAGGAAAACCAGCTACAGGTTCAAAATTGTCCCAAATCAGGAGACAAGGATTTGTTTTGAGATATTGCAGTACACCCTGTCGTTGTTTCTCAAAAGGATATTGAGAAAACTTTTCTCCCATCAATGCTCTACCAATCTGATTGACTATATTGCTTAAACCAGCACCAAACTCAAAAGAGGTAAAGAAAATTCCTCCAGTTCTTCCTTTAGTTTGTCCTAGCCAACTAGCAAAACCTCCAGCTAATTGGGTTTTGCCAACTCCACCTATGCCTTGTAACAAAACTACTTGATTTTGGCGAAATCCTCTCTCTAAACGTAAAATGTCATAGTCCCGACCAATAAAGCCATAAGCACTTTCCTCTGGTAAATTAACCATCGCTGTACTTTCGGTGACATTAGTTGTTAACTCCATAATGCCAGCCAACCCTCCAGTTTCCGCTTTCGAGGTAAACGGTACATAGGTTGTTTGCTGGTAAAGTACTGGCACCATCCAGTCTGCTAGTGGTAAATCACCTTTAGGACTGGGACGCAGACGGTTATTTAAAACTTCTTTGCGTCCATTTGCCACTGCTTGGTCGAGACTAGCTCCCTCAACTAGCTCTTCATACAAACGTCCGATAAAATATTTGGCAGCTTTAGCTTGAACTTTATAAGCCATTGCTACCACCCCCTTAGCACCCAAAGAAACCAATCGTGTTGCAACTGAAGAAAAATTTTCGACTCCCTCTTGAGCAGATTTGCAAGCATTTATCACAAAAATCGGCACGCCACAATCTGTTAAACTCTGGGCAATTTGAGCAGCAGTGACAATTTGGGCAGAACCATCCCGATGCTCAAAAACTAACACTCCTTGCCCTGCTGCACTCCCAAATGAGTGTTGAAAGCCTTGACTGGTAGAGTCAAAGTCGCCATGTCCATCAAAATGAACAATATGATAAAACCCTTTGTGTGCATTTAGTTCCTTTTCAAACTCATCGAAACTAGGAGGACGCAAAACCTTAAGGTTGACTTGCTGCTGAATTGGTTTCAAGGCTTCCAGCATTGGACGAGCAATGGTTTTCAAGGCAATATCACGCTCTCCATAGGGTCGCGCAATCACCAACAAAATATTCAACTTATCTTGGGGCATTTCCGCCATTTCTGCCCGCAAGGCAAAACTGTTCAAACTACGATACATTCCTGCCAGAGATGGAGCTAAGAAACTTCTGTCCAATGGCGAGTACAATAATTCCCAAGGTAAATTTAGCACCACAGGGCTATCTGAAGTGATGCTGAGTTCGCAATGATTCAGTCCTTCTCTAGTAGCTTCTTGAAAATATCCTCGTGCTTCTTCACTACTGCGAAATATCAGCTCAAATAATTGCTGTCCCCAAATCTGAAACTGTTGCTCAATTTTTTTTGCTTTGTCTGGTTCAATTCCGTAAGGAAATCGTAGATACTGCTCCAGATACCAACGTAAGTCTTCCAAAGCTTTTTGGTCGAAAGGATTCTCAAAAGATATAGGAGGAGCAGAACGAGGCATATTTTGTCCTCTCTGCCAAAAAAGTTGTATTGAATCCTCAATATGATTTACCACTAAGTGATTCTTCGCCATATTTTGTTTGTTATGTCGGATTGTATTTACAAAATTTAATTGTACTGAGCAATTTCAATAGTCAGAGATACTTTCAAGGGTTTCTTACTACAGTTATCACCAATTTGAATATACTGATTTCCCGATTTATTTTTAGTCATAGTACTTAACTTTTTTGAATAAATAAAAATCAAAAATAATATATTGATTACTGATAATAATGCGCCCCTGATTATAGCCTAAATTACTGGCACATTTTATCAAGCTCCAAAAATACAACAGTATAGATTTAACCCTGAAGAGACGACATTATATTTTGAGCATCACCAATCAAAATTATGTCTTGCTTAATATAATATCATAAACTTTACCAGCTATTCCTGAAATCAAATCAGCAATCCCAAATAAGTTTTCTTTTTGGCCTTATTTGAAGGCTTTACCATTTAGAAATTAATCATAAGGGCCAATCTTCCGTCACTGGCAATACCAATAGTATTGACTATCGCGGAATACCTAAAATTAATACTGAAATTTCCGAATGTTAGTTTGTCGATCGCTAGACTCAAAGGCAACCAATTAATGAAAATTCTCCACGTTTAACGACAGTTTATCCCATTGATTAATGGAGATAAAACGAATGAATGACATCAAATTACATGATACTGTAGCTTTAACAAAGAATATGAAAACTACACAATTTATGACCGATAAAGAAGTAATATTACCTAGAGGTCAAGTAGGAATTGTGGTAGAAATTTACGAGCAAGGAAAAGCTTTTGAGGTAGAATTTGATAATAAAAATGGGCAAACTTACGCATTAGTATCCCTTGAACTTGAAAAACTAATGTTGCTGCATACAGACTGATAACTGATAATTGATAACTGAAATGTACACCTCATCCAAACAACTTAATTTTGAAGAATTTATTGCCCAATACGGGGAGAATACACGTTATCAACTAATTGACGGAGAATTAAGAGACATGGAATCTACAGGCCCTCACGAAGCTATTGCCGGGAGTATTGCTGGTAGAATTTATGTCGAAATTTTTCGTAATAATTTTAATTGGTTAATTCCTAAAAATTGCCTAATTAAACCCCTATATACTGAAACTACAGCACTACGACCTGATGTAATAGTATTAGATAAAATCGAACTAACTCAAGAACCTCTTTGGCAAAAAGAACCTGTAATTTGTAATGGTAGTACTATTAAACTTGTTGTTGAAGTAGTTAGCACAAATTGGCAAGATGATTATGCCAGAAAAGTAGAAGAATATGCTTTTTTAAATATTCCAGAATATTGGATTATCGATTTTAAAGCATTAGGTGGTTTACAATTTATTGGCAATCCTAAACAACCTACTTTCACAATTTGCCAGTTAGTAAATGGTATTTATCAACAGCAACAATATCGCTTGGGTGAGCCAATTTATTCTGATTTATTTCCAAATTTACAACTGCGACTAGACGACGTTATGCCAACTTCATAATTCTGAAATAAAGCTCGAAATATTTAGCGCGATCGCTCTTTTTCCTTAAAACTATTCTGCAATTATATCATGTCCGCTTGAATACTTATTCTTTGGTGAAAGGAAGGTAGAAGGCAGAAGGTAGAAGGTTTTCTTCTTGGTGTTTGACATAGAT
>NZ_CEZPJD010000441.1:0-6413 GCF_983059655.1 Okeania sp. | reverse complement strand
ATAAATTTATAATTTCCTTTTTGTAGCATTTTTTTATTTGATAATTAATATTATAAATAAAAAATTTTCCCTACCGCATCAATCCTCTTCTTTTCAAGGAGAGGTAATTAGGGCTTGCTGATTAAATATCAAAGTTTTTAATGGCAAAGGTTTCAGACTTTGCAGGTACTAAGGGAGTATCAGCTTTTAGGTAGTTCCAGTTCAAAAATCTAGGGTTTTTGGCAAAAAAGGGTTAGAAAATCAAGGGAAGATTCTTCTGGCTATTTCTTCTCGGAATCTCATTCCTCCTGGATTCTGAATTCTGGATTCTGGCTACTCCTCTGAAAAAAAGACTTTTTCAGCAAACCCTAATTAGGGCTTGTTGATTAAATATCAAAGCATTGACAGATAAAGGTTGTAGATTTTTTTGGTCTCAAAAAGTGTCAGCTTTTTGATGGAAAAAATCTTAAAAAGCTAGTATTTTCGGACGATTATGGCATAAAAATAAAGGTACAATTTTTCTGACTACTCCCTCTATAATTCCCATTTATCCTGAATCCTCACTACTGAATCCTGACTCCTACCTTTACCCATAAGACTATTTCAGCAAACTCTAATTATTAATTGTTTCTTGTTAATTGTTAAACACTTACCACCTTATTCAAGTCAATTTTGCACCTATTATTTTTAATTTATCTACCGATCATCAACTCTATTTTCAATTATATCTTGAATTTCTTTAGGAACTTTTGAAAGAAAATCATAACCAGTAGCTGCTTCAATTTTATCGACTGAAACTCGGTAAGCTTTCCAATCACTTCTAATCCGATTTGAATTAGGCATATCCACTGCAATAACTCTAGTATTTTTATTAACTCCTCTCGCTCCAGAACCAGGCTTTATTACTACTATAATTTTCCATGTACGGCTAGGAATAGTTACCTTACCTTTAGCAAGAGTTGCTTTTTTTCTGTACCCTCCGGCAATAATATAAAGTTCATTTCCTTGTTGTACAAGTTCGCGAGAATATTGTTCTAATTCCCGCCAAGTTTCACGATTATTATCTGGACTCTGAGGAATTATATTTGTCATTAAAAATGTGGCTGAATTATCTTCTTCATTAGCGGTACGATCTGCTGAAGGAATTAAATGTCCTCGGTCATAACCACTATTTCGATAATCACTAGGTCTAACCTGATACCAATCTTCAGGTAAACTATCATCAGAGCGAAAATCATCCTGTCTTTCTACATTTCCTAACCAAGATTTATTCAGTTGCCAACTTACCCAATTGGCTGTTCCTTTATCCTGGTTATATGACAATACATATTGAGGTTTTTCTATTAAATAATTATCTGTATTTTCGACAGAAGCTGTGGCATTACTTGGGTTTCCTAGAGTTATATGAACTTTCGGAGAAGGTTTTAACAGTAGAGAACATCCACTAGCAAGTGTGAGTAAAAGTATTGCTATTCCTAGAGTAAATTTTTTTGGTAAAATAAACATATTTTTAATCCTGCAAAAAAGTCTTTTATTCTGTTTCAGAAGTATAGTCTTAAAGTTCCCCTTGTGTCTATATTGTCTTTAACAAGAAAAATCTGCTTCGTTGTCAGTTAAAATTGTCTTGTATTGTTCAGTTCAAACTACTAACGATGAATATAGAGAAAGCAATAGTCAAGGAATACGCAAATAAGTCGATCAAGGAAATTGCTGATGCGCCAGTCTGGGCTATTAAAGGAGTATCTCAATCAGATGCCGTTTATCTAGAAAAAGCATTTGGAGTAAAAACAATTCGTGATTTTGCTAATCTTAAATATGTCAAGTGGGCTCAAGCAATAGTAGCTTTATCAGAATTAGAAGTTTAAAATAAAACACGGCTTGTAGAACATATCATATATTTATCCCCAAGTTTTAAACCGGGGGTCATTTCAGTTATCAGTTATCAGTTATCAGTACCTCTAGCTGTTTGCGGAGCATTCCGTAGGAAAGCAAGAGGCTTGAAGTACGGAATTATTTTTTTTATCCCCTTAAAAGGGGAGGCGCATACCCACGATTTTTCGGTAAAAGTTCTTCTAGCTTAAATATAAGTTTGGTCTTTTTTCAGCTATTTAAGCATTAACGTAGATTGAGTAATAAAATGATAACTACGAAAGATTATTATATAGCGTTTCTAAATGGGATTTGGAAACCAAGTTATATGAAATAGGGAATAGTACAGGGGGGAAACATTATCAAATAGTAATAAATACAAGGATATAATTGAATCAACACAGCTTTATGAGAAAAAACTCAATCTATGATTTACATATCATTTGAAAACATATATGTGTGATACTGCTATTTACGGAATATTAATAGCAATGTTTTCCTGTACCATTCTATCACTAATTCTTCTCCACAGTCTCTAATGAAATAATCAAATCCTGGTGCAGAATTAGCTTCAATCAGCCATAGTTTATTATTTGTATCTAGAACTATATCTAATCCTGTATATCTCAACTCGCAATTTTTAAATATGGGTTTACAAAAACATTGTATTTGTTCTAAAAAATCTATATCCAATACAATCTTAGCTTTTGCTCCTTTCCAATGCAGTCTACTTAAATTTCCAACAAATTTTGCTCCAGTAATACTCTTCTCATATACACAATGTAAATTACCTTCTAGAAACAAAGCTCTAAATTCTTTCTGAATTTGAATATATTCTTGACTAATAGCAACATAATCGTATTTGTAATTGCTTAAATCATAAATTTTATCAAGGGAATTTATGACTTGACTTCTCTCATTGCACTGAAATACATTTCTTCCCTTTGAGCCTTTATTTTTCTTCAGTACAACAGGATATTCAAAGTTTTTATCAATATTATTTGCTATTTCTTCTACGTTAGAATTTTTCACATAATTAGAATATGATTTATTACAATTAGGATTCAAGTAACCCTTTGTTTTCGGCATATTAATATGGGATTTAAAATCTTGATAAAAGTATTCTTTGTCACGGCATAAATGAGTAACTGATGATGAGTTAAGCGGTGCTGCCAAATTCACAAATACATGAGATTTACCTTGATTTTTGACTACTACTAAATTTCCAGATTCATGTAGGATGTCATATTCATAGCCTAGATTATTACAGGCTTTAATCAACATTGAAATGTTTTGGTTCATAATTATAAGAAGGAAGAAGGAAGAAGGAAGAAGGAAAAAGGAAGAAGGAAGAAGGAAGAAGGGAAAATTGCTTATGGATAGTATTCGAAACGCCACTTCGTGTCTACAAACCCCAAACAATTTTAAACACCCCCGTTGACAACTGATAACTGATAACTGATAACTGATAACTGAAATGACGGTGGGGTATTAAAGCCGCAAAAGAAAAGATACATTAATTAATTAATCAATAAAAAACACCCTAATTAATAAATTCCGCCATACCTAAATAGCGAATTTCTTGGGGAGTAACTTCAAATCTACAGGGCAAAATTTCTACCCCTTCTTTAACAGCTTCTCTCAAGAGTTGACCATAATTAGGGTCAGCAATATCTCCCGGGGAAAACTTATAACAATCACCACGATTTATAAAAAATAAACATACAGCTCTTTCGCCTTTTTTAACTACTTCAATTAATTCTCGTAAATGCTTTTGCCCTCTTTCTGTAACCGTGTCTGGAAATAAAGCAATTCGTTGATTTGCCCAAGTCGTATTTTTAACTTCTACATAAATATTTTGACTCTGACTAATTAACTTAAAATCTACCCTACTTTTTTTGTCTTTCCCATAAACAACTTCTGGCTTAACTTCACTATAATCTCCCAATTCAGGAAATAAATATTCTGCCAAAGCTAACTTAATAACTCGATTAGGCAAAGCCGTATTAATTCCCACCCAAGTTGGTTCATTATCTGTTACTTGAATTAATTCCCAAGTATAAGCCAATTTCCGTTTAGGATTATTACTATGAGAAACCATCACAGGACTACCAGAAGTACAAACTCCTTTCATCGGACCTGTATTTGCACAGTGAGCAGTAATTATTTCCCCAGATTTTAACTCTATATCTGCCAGAAACCTTTTATAACGTTTAATTAAAATTCCAGACTCAAGAGTGGGATAATTATAGGAGAATTTAGGAGGATTATTCATAAATTATTTGACAATAAATTATATTGACTTTAAATCAATACGGTTAGGATAATACAAAAAAAATTAAAATTATTATTTTTGTTTAAACTCGGAAAATATCAACTATTATTTCCTAATTCAGTAGCACCTAGCTCTCCTTTCTCAACCTTAGTATCTAATTTATAGTTATCAGGAAATAAAACTTTAGCGATCACTTTAGCAGTTCTTCCTTCTCGCCATAACCAGTGATTATCCTGACCTTTTTCTCGAATATGAACTATGCCCTCATCTATAAGGGTAGAAATTTCATTAAAATCAGAAAAAGTAGAACCTATTTTTTCCGGCCAACAAACTTGATGTTTAATCATCGGATAATCAGAAGCAATAATATAGCATCCACAAGAAGCTGCATCACTAATTACTCCACTGGTTCGGTAGTAATAGCGGTCTTTATCGTAATGAATTACTAAAATATCTATTTCCGTTAAAATCTGGATATAGTTTTCTTGTTTAGTAGTGTCATAAAGAGTTACATTAAGTTCATCTAAATATTTGGGTTTTTGACCAAAAGGTGTTCCAATTACCAGTTCACATTGATGCTCTGAAGACTTAATATATTCTTGTAATTTATCAATTACTTGATTGATTGGTTTATCTGGGCGAATCATTCCTACAACACCAATTTTAATTGGAACATTAGAGGGTATTCTTTCTCCTGGTAAAAATTTAGGTTTAGCTTCACTAATAATAGGATGAGGAATTATATATTTAGATTTGTCTGGTAATCTAAATTTTTCAGGCAGCACATCATCATCTACTTCAAAAGAAACAACTTTTAGTTTTTTAAATAGTTTTAAATAAGCTTTTAGATAAAGTAATCCCATAAATTTCAGTTTGTTAGTCATGGCAAATTGTTGATTGCCATGCAGGCAGATTAAAACTTCCTTTCCTCGTAATGCCATGATGGCAAATAAAGGCATAACAAATAATAGATGTTGATTGTAAATCTCGAAAATAAAAATAGTATCTACATCAGAAAACTTGAGAGCATTTAATCCCATGGAAATATGGCGATACTCTCGGCGAATTTGTAAACCTATTGAGTATTTAAGAAATTTAGTAAACTTCTTAATCCAGTTGGGAAGAGGAATTTCTAAAGAAATAAATCCGATTTTTTGAGACTCAATATATTCTTCCAGGAGCAAAAAGTCCTTGAGTCCATCGTGCATTAACTTCATAATTTTATTCGCTGCTATCTATTAAATAAGTTTTTATATAAGCATTTCACATTTACTGTGAGATACATTAATTTCAGTCAAATTATACTACTTGGAATTTTGGAAATAAAGTCAAATAAAATCACTTCAATTGGGTGCATCTCAATGCAAGAATAAAGCCAAAAATTTATCGCTTTTAGGGAACAGGGAACAGGGAATATATAGGAAAAAAGTATTTTTGCTTGCTATGAGATGCACCCCTTCAATTCTATATATACCAATTCTCAAAAAGCGTGAAGTACAAAATTCGTTTATTTTAGGGAGTAGTGAATAGGGAGTAGTAATTCGGGAAATAGGGAATAGCGGTGCAACCCGGCGGCGTCGGCGACAGACGCACCTGGTAGCACACCAAGAGAGAAAAGAATAAAAACAACTGTACCTCAGTAATACCACTTTGAAAAAAGAATTCTTTGAAGAAGGAGTCAGGAGTCAGGAGAATGGGAGAGTTGAGTTTCTCTTTTTCACCTTTAATTTTTCCCGTTCTCAAATTAAGACGAAAGTTCGTTACAGTTAGAAAAAAATCAGATAATTGAAGTAAAATTTGCTTGGGAAAGTTCTTTGACTCGAGGAAGTTTACTGATAATTTGTTCGTGCAAATTTTGTCTTCTATCAATTAATTTATGAACTAATTCTACGAGTTCATTTTGATTGGGAACGAATAGTTTCTTTGGTTCAATAAATAAAGGTTCAAGGTTAAAGTGTTGGTAGAGACCTTCAAATTTTCCCTGATAAGTAATACAAGCAATTGGAGTACCCTGTCCTAAACAAGCAATGCCTAAGTGCATCCTGCCAGTAAGTACACAATCTATATTTTTAACTATTGCTTTAATTTCTCTAGCTAAACAGGGAAAAGGAATTTTGAAACAGAATGAAGCAACTTCATCGGGAAGATTTTCCATGATTTTTTTTGATAAAATATCATCATTAATTCCATTAACAATACGGCTATCGTGGGGCAAGAAAATAAAACTTAATTGCTCATTATCTTTGTGCAATTTTGTGAGAGTATCAGCTAAAACTTGAACCAAATCATT
>NZ_CEZPJD010000440.1:0-6416 GCF_983059655.1 Okeania sp. | reverse complement strand
TAAGTGGGTATCAAACCGTAGGTTGGGTTAAGCGGCAGCGCAACCCAACACCAAGCTACAATGTTGGCTTGACGTTTACGGAAACCCAACCTACAAAGTGTCAATAATTTTTTAGTATAAAATGTAGTGTAAGAATTATGCCTACTAAAGACGCTTTTCACGATGCTGTCAAAAATGCCTTAATCAAAGAAAATTGGACTATTACTGACCAACAAAGATGAAAAAAAATAAAGTTCAATATTTCAATCCTGATGCTTCAAGCAAAGGTACTGATAACTGATAACTGATAACTGATAACTGAAATGTGGAGTTGATATGTATGTCGATCTAGGTGCAGAAAAACTTGTTGCTGCAGAAAAAGATGGGGAAAAAATTGCTGTAGAAATCAAAAGTTTCATTCAAAAATCAATAACTTATGAATTTCATACAGCATTAGGTCAGTATTTGAATTACCGTTTTATTCTTAACCAAAAAGACCGGGAGCGAATTTTATATTTAGCTGTTCCTGAAGACACTTATAAAACTTTTTTTAGGTTACTATTTACTCAAGGAGTAATTGCAGAACAACATCTTAAACTTATTATTTATAATGTAGAGCAGGGGGTAATTATAGAATGGAAAAATTAGAAAAATACAGAAATTATATTGAGCAAATAATCAAAGAATACGGACAATATAAACCATCTTATGGAGAGGTAGAAGTACAAACAATTGTCGACCGCGATCGCGACCATTATCAACTTTTAAATGTTGGTTGGGATGGGAATGAAAGAATACGAGGTTGTGTTTTACAAATAGATATTAAAAATGAAAAAATCTGGATACAACATGATGGTACAGAAATTGGTATTGCTGGTGAATTAGTAGATTTAGGAGTTCCATCATCAGATATTGTTCTGGCTTTTCATGCACCTTATAAACGGAAATATACTGGTTTTGCTGTGGAGTAAATTGAGGTAGTAGGGAGTAGGGAAGAATTAATTGATTTTATATAAATCACACCTTATTTTAGTTGGGTTTCGTTCCTTAACCTAACCTACAAATATCTCTACCACTCCACAGAATAACAGGAATAACGGTTTGCTTTGATAAAATTTATCGCCGTTTACACAATACCTGTAATTTCTATCAAAAGATTTTTTTTCTATCAAAAAAGGTAAAGGAATTTGTCCGATGGATACCTTTGTTTTAGGGTGAAATGTGTTAACCTGCGATGAGGGGCTATCTAAAAATTAAAGTCTTTCTAGACAAAGGTTTGATTGATTAAAACTTTCAAAGTATAAACTTTTATTTATTGTAGTATAGTATGGAAGGAAACGAATAATGGCAATAAAAATGTTTTTAACGCAACAACTTGAATACTTGGTAAAACAAACAACTAAGCTAGAAAATGAAGAACTGACACTTCCCATACTAATCTCTAGTATATTGATACCTTCTACACTGACTACAAATTATCTAATTACAGTTGTTTACGGAATAGATTCTGATGCGACAAACAATATAACTTTATTGGCATCTAAATTATATAATGTTAATTGGTTTTCATCTATACCTTCTAGTTATGCAGCCATCCGAAATAACATTGCTAAAAAACGCGATATTCTTATTCCTGTGCCTGACGTACAAACAAAAGCACTTGGAAAGAAGAAAAAAGAAGAATTATTTGAAATGCTAAGGATCGGTGTTCATTCTACAGGAAAAGTTTTTACGCCTAAGAAAAGGGATGAGTATGATGTAGGGTGTCCAAAGATTTTGTCTACCAAGGAACATATTTGGAAGGATGCAAAATTTGATGATATCAGAGATAGATTTATTATTATTCCCGCAGTAGAATTTATTCAATTTATTTATGAGGAAGAGGACTATGACTCTGAAGTTTTATTCAAAGCTCGTGAGGAATTTTGGTTGTCGGCAGCTAGTCAGTTTGAGCAAAATCTGAAGTTTGTTGAAGGTGTTGATAGGCAGTTAATAGCCACGATGGCAACAATCTATGATATTTCTGTATCAGAGGCGGTAGAAAAAGTATCTATTTATCAAGAGTTCGTAAAAAAATACTTCTAATTATTATGCTTAAAACTAGAGAAATATTATTTCTTTTTTCCCCTTGAAAGGGGAGGATTTTAATCTGAATTACTTAATTAAGAATTATTAATTCTTCGGTAATTTTTTCCACACTTCCTAAGTAATACTAGAAATCAACGAAACCATCACCAAAGTCTGAATAGCTTTAAACGGTTTATCTTTAAAATTTAAACGATAAATAAATAGCTGAAACCGACTGTATAAATTATAGAAAAAATCAGGAATATTACGATTTTTAGATAATTCTTCTAAAAAAGAAAGAGCAAAAGTCGCCCAAAGTGACTCAGATTTTTCATGTCGCCAAGCATTAAACCAAACTGTTTGGGTTTTTTGTTTAAATACTAATCTGACAAATTTACCAATATCTGATAGATTGCTAAAAATAATCTGGTCTTTTTTAATTTTCTGCCAAACCCCTGCTAAATCTTTTTTATCTAATTCTTCAGACTTCTTGAGAATCTCCTTTTCCAACTGTTTCATAAAAGAAGATTTACCACTACCCCATTCACCTTCGATAGAAATAGTCAGTGGAGGTTTTGTATTTTCATTAGTTAAAAATTCAGCCATAGCTATTACATAAGGAGTAAAACCAAGTTCATCTTTTGTTGTTGCTTGGTCTCCGACAGTAATAATTTTGTTGGATTTATCTGTAGATTTTGACATTAGTTGATAAATTAAAAAGAATCTTGATTTCTAATGATTTGTTGATAACAAAATAGGTTCAATTCCTCTTGCTTCTTCTTCCATCCTGTCTCCTGACTATTGACTCCTTCTTTATGTTTAGAGATATCTATTTTTGTTGGGTTTATCCTCCGGATAAGCTCTGCTAACGTGACCTCAACCCAACCTACACAACTAACTACACAACTAACGCCCCTACATATTTCGTTTTCAACGTTAATTTGCGTAAGTCCTGTTATAATTATCAATAATAACTAAATGCTTACATTCAGTTTTTCCCATAACGAGTAAATTGACGCTTAAAAGCAGAATGAAAACCGATAACTATATCTGAAGTAGGTACACCCATTTGCTCTAATCTCTCAGCAACAGACTCTTCTGTACCATTATATTGAATCCAAATTTTGCCATCTATAATATCAAAGTGCATCACAGGACCAAATACTCGTTTATCTCCTCGCCAACCTACATAAGCTAATTGATAATGGTCACGTTCTGTATCAAATATTAATTCATCTTTTACTGTATTATTAGTATTTGCTATTTCTGCGTGTGAACTCAAAATTTCCTGAACAAATTGTCGATATTTTTCTAATTTATCCATTCAGAAATCACCTCCAATTTAGGATTATAAATAATTAGTTTGACTTGAAAACGTTTCAGAGAACGTTGAATAAAAGGAAGCTGAAAAAAATCTTGATAAGTTTCTACTGGAATAGCTAAATAAACAATTCGGTCTGCTTCTTGTTCTTCAAGTGCTTGACAATAGTTAAGATATTGTCCCAATGCAGTATGAAATGAGCTAATATCTGAGTCTGCAATAAAGCTTTTAATTTCTACAGCAATTTTTTCAGAACCTCTTTCTGCTGCAATAGCATTTTCTGCTGCCAAATCTATTTGTAATTTGATAGCTTCACTAATCTGAATTGTAAAAGGATCGTGGGTGATATTCCATCCATCTTTGATTAAAGCATTTTTAACCTGTTGATGGAAAATGTCTTTAGCCATATAGCAATCCTATTTTATTCGTGTCAAGAATCTTACTGCTTTTTAGGGAATAGGGAACAGGGAACAGGGAATAGGGAACAGGGAACAGGTAAGAGTTTCAGTTTTTTTATCTACTTTTTGATTTGTCGCAACCTATTTAGGATTGCTATAGTAGATTATTTTCAGAATAAACGTCTCCATAACAAAGGGAATAGAGAATAGGGAAGAATAATTGATAATAATTGATCTTATTTTTGATTTTTGGAGATATCTAATAAAGAAAAAAGGAGTAAATATATAGCAATCCGCGCAGAGGGTGTAGACAGAAAGCTACTCATGTCTCCTGATTCCTTCCTCAATCTAAACATACCTTGTCAACTGCACCCGATAACGTTCTTTTTTCGTGATCGCAACATCCCCTATTTCTAATCTTCCTTTACCCCGAATAGCAATTAAATCTCCAGTTTTCACCGTATAACTTGCCTGACTAATTTCCTTCCAATTTACCCTGACATTTCCCCCATCAATTAAATCAACCATTTTACTCCGAGACATTCCAAAACCAGCGGAAGCAACTGCATCTAATCTCATGGAAGCTTCCACAGTTGTTAACTCTTTCTTTTTCGGTTCTCTTATTCTTAATTCACTCAATTCTAGAGGTTTAACTTTAACAGGAACAGACCGAACTTGTTGGAGATTCATTTCTAAATATTCCACCAATTCAGGCACTACTACTACCTGAGCGCCACGTTCTCCCAAAACAATAATATCCCCCGTTTTTTCTCTGACAATTCCTGTACCTAACATCGAACCAAGAAAATCTCGGTGAGTCGCAGTATCAAACAGAAAATTTCCCTCAATATTAATAGCTTGTAATTCCACACTCGAAGTATCAATAGGTAAATCTGAACGAGCGATCGCTAATCTTTTTCGTTCCGCTTGAGGATAACCACCCCAGGAAACTAATTCTACTTCTGTCAACTTTTGAAAAATTGCTTCCGACTCAAATATTTCTGGCGGTGACAAAAAATCACTCTGAGTAATTTCCCAAGTTCTGATAGCTTGTTCTGCTAGATCGATGATGCGAGTAATAGTTTCGCGATTTTCAATTCCTTTGAGAAGTTCTTCTTTTGGTAACATAATTATTTATTTAGGGAGTAGGGAGTAGTTAGGATATCTAGTGCGGGCAAGATGCCCGCGAAGTGTACCTCATAGTAGTGAGAAGCACTGTGTTATATTTCCAGCCTACCTACTTAAAGGAGATGCCGATAACTAATAACTGTTCACTATTCACTGAAAAGGCTGATAACTGATAACTGATAACTGATAACTGAATTAAGCAGTATATCCTTGGATATTTTCTGGTTTAAACTGATATAAAGTACGAGTTGCCAGACGAGTCAAAGCTTCCGAACCACTAACAACAATCAAATACTTACCAGCATTAAGGCGGTTACGATAGGGCAAAGCATCACCACCGCCAAAAATCAAACCCACTCCACCGCCAACAAAAGTTCCACCCATTGCACCAGAAATAGCTCCCAATATACCACCAATAAAATGATTACCAAATTCCCCTGCCCAGGCAAAAGTATTCAATCCTGTAATGATGCTAAAAGTAACACCAGCAGCAAAGCCAAAAGGTGCAAGCCAAGTAACCATTCGTTTTGCTTGTTTACGGGCCTGTTCGTTAGGATCGATTAGGCCATATTCATCAGCAGTTTGATATCCCCGGCCCAATATCGCTACTTGCTTCATGGGCAAGTCTTCTTTTTCCAAAGCAGAATAGGCAGCTTCAGCTTGAATGCGGTCTGGTAATACAGCAACGAGATAATTCATAAAATTCGATCAAAGCAATCTAAAATATTTCTGACAATCAATAAAATTATAGGCCCATACTGATACTCTGAAGGGTGAGGTTAGGTCAGCAGCTAATGTTTTTGCTAAATAAACATTACTAATTACAATTATAGTCTGGCAAAATCTCCTGCTATTTCAGAAACTAAAAAATCAAACTGAAGCGGAAGTTTCAGTAGGTAAAACAGTCACATAACTTAATTATTCAACTAATTTCTTATGCCAAAAGTTCTTGTATCTGATTCAATAGATAAAACTGGAATTGATATTCTCTCCCAAGTAGCTCAAGTAGATGTCAAAACAGGTCTACCCGCAGAAGAATTGGTCAAAATAATACCAGAATATGATGCTTTAATGATTCGCTCTGGTACTAAAGTTACCCAGGAAATTATTGAAGCTGCTACTCAACTAAAAATTATTGGTCGTGCTGGAGTAGGAGTAGATAACGTAGATATAGCAGCAGCAACCCGCAAAGGTATTGTGGTAGTTAATTCTCCAGAGGGAAATACGATCGCTGCAGCAGAACACGCCTTAGCTATGATGTTGTCCATGTCGCGCCACATCCCAGAGGCTAACCAATCAATAAAAAGTGGAAAGTGGGACCGTAAAAAGTTTATCGGGGTAGAAGTCTATAAAAAAACTCTTGGTGTTGTTGGCTTGGGTAAAATTGGTTCCCATGTAGCTAAGGTAGCAAAAGCTATGGGTATGAAAATTCTGGCCTACGACCCATTTATTTCTAAAGAAAGAGCAGACCAATTGGGTTGTAATTTGGTAGATATGGATTTATTGATCCAAGAGTCGGACTA
>NZ_CEZPJD010000439.1:3577-6453 GCF_983059655.1 Okeania sp. | reverse complement strand
GTTGCTGTAAGAGCTGCTCCTGCAAAAATTGCTGGCACTGCTGAGACATGGAATATCATCATCATTCCTGCTGTACCAGCGACAAATGGTAATGTTACTCCCACAATTGCAACAATTAGGGACTGAATACCCACTTGCATTAAGTCTCTAATATTGGACTCTAGGCCAATTTCAAATAACAAGATGATGACCCCTAGTTCGGATAGAACTTCGAGGACTTCGCTTTGGACTTGAAATGTAGCTTCCGCAGCGTCAGGGGTTAAACCTGCTGTTGCTTCTAAAATACTGATAATTACCGATGTGGAACTATCTGCCCCACTTTCTGGAAAGATTACTAGGTTGAGGGCAGAAATACCGATAACTACACCCCCTACCAGTTCACCTAATACTGGTGGAAAACCTAACCAGTTGAAAAATTCGCCCCCTGCTTTACTGGCTATATAAATTGCCACTAGACTCAAAAGGACTCCTGCAACTACCATTGCTGGTTCTACTTCTGTTTCTGTTGCTGTGGCTAATATCGGCTGAAATTTGCCGGATAAAGTAAATAGGAAAGATTCATTCAAAAAATTAAACCCTGCCATTGAACTAAACATTAAGTTTTTCTAAATCATCTTGACTTAATGTAACAGGACTTTAGGCACAGAGCGCTAATCTTTTGTGATAAAAATATTTTTTGGTGAGTATATATAAAATATATCTAACTATCTAAAATGTATATTAAATATTTATCTAAGCTGAAATCAAAGAATAAAAGAATATTGGAAATTTAAAGAGAGAATTAACTGTTGCTTTAGCTAGAGCTTACCCTCGAGCTAAAGCAAAAAAATTTAGCTCGAAAACAGGCTAAATTAACTCGTAAAAACAAAGGGAGTAAATCAAGAGAAAAAGATATTCAACAATTAATAATTAATAATTACCTCTCAAAATAAAACGGAATTGATTGTACTAATAATGAAAATTTTTTCTCTCTTGGTCGATTGGATATGGCGTTTGCTACCGCAAAGCTTTCCGTTCCGGAATGAAGGGCGCAAACGCTAACCGCGGAGCGTCCCGGAGGGAACGGAGACTCGTTCTTGCATACCCTCTGCGCCACAGCCATCCCACCCAACGGGTGCGCTGCGCTTTTTCCTAGGTCATGCTACGCTTTCCATGTCGGCGACAGCCGTTAACGTAGTTATGGGCCAGCAAAACGACCGCTTGTTTCTCCTTTAAAGGAGATGTTTTAAACCTTAATTATTCGGTAAGCTAGTAGCTAGAGTTCACGAACGTATTAGCAATGCCCACCAAGGCTTTCTACATAAATTATCTCGAAAAATTGTCAATGATAATCAAGTAGTTGTTGTGGAGAATTTGAATATCAAGGATATGGTTTATAATCATAACTTAGTTCAAGTTATTTCTGATGTGGCATGGGGAATATCGATCAATTTTCTTGACTATAAATTACAGCAAAAAGGCGATTTGTTTGTTGAGGTTGACCGCTTTTTCCTTAGCTATAAAACTTGCTCTAACTGTCTGTATCAAATATCAAATCTGCCATTAGATATCAGAGAATGGACTTGTCCAAGTTGTGGCACAAGCCACCATAGAGATGAAAATGCTATTCATTAATGGACAATGGATAATTGATGATGGATAATTACTTCTGGTTAAAACCGTTCGTTCTTGATTGAATATAAGGAAATATTATTTCTTTTCTTGGTCAATTTGGATATGGCGAGGAGACCTCACCATCCCACCCAACGGGTGCGCTGCGCTTTTTCCTAGGTCATGCTACGCTTTCCATGTCGGCGACAGCCGTTAACGTAGTTATGGGCCAGCAAAACGACCGCTTTTTTCTCCTTAAAATTAATAAGGAGAGGCAATAAAGCCTAATTGATTAATTATCAATTATCCATTGGTAAGTCTGTCTTGAAGCATTCCCCTGTGAGTTCAGAAGCTCCAACTTCAGTTGTAGTAAGTTGGGGTAGTTCATGTAAATACTCTATGTTGTAGGGATGGCATTTGTGTACGAACTTGTTCTAATCTGGATGGGTTAATTTCTGCAATTGCTACTCCTGGTTTATCTCCAGTGTCTGCCAAAATTAAACCCCAAGGGTCAACTATCATTGCATGGCCATGAGTTTGTCTTCTGCCATAGTGATTGCCTGTTTGAGCTGGAGCAATCATATAACAGGTATTTTCTATTGCTCGTGCTTGGAGTAATACTTGCCAGTGGTCTTTCCCTGTATATGCGGTGAAGGCTGCTGGTACGAATACGATTTCTGCCCCTGCATTTGAGAGGTGTCTGTATAATTCAGGAAATCTAACATCATAGCATATTGATATGCCTAAATTACCATAATCTTTTGATGAATAGATTGAAGGTAATTTGACACCTGGTTTGACGGTGTTTGATTCTCGGTAGGTATTACCGTCAGGCAGGTTAACGTCAAATAAATGTGCTTTTTCATATCTGGCTACTTCTTGGCCATTAGGAGTTATTAGGGATGCAACGTTATAAACTTTGCCTTCCTTTGTCGGTACTGGATACCCACCTCCTAAAATTGTGATTTGGAATTTTTGAGCCGTTGTTTTGAGAAATTTTTCACTTTGTGTAGCGATCGCTTCTGCTTGGGCAATTTTTTCTTTTTCTTCACCCAAAAAGGGAAAATTTTCTGGCAAGGTAACTAACTCTGCGCCTTGACGGACTGCTAAGTCGATTAATTCTTCTGCCTGTGCTAGATTTTTTGACAAGTCAGGCACGCTTGTCATTGATATTGCTGCTGCGAGATAGGATTTCATTAAGTCTGTTTTTCAGCTATTATGTTGGAACTTTTTAATGTTTGCCTTATTATTTATACCAAATTCGCTGCTTGAAAGGTAGTTGTTTA
>NZ_CEZPJD010000439.1:0-3477 GCF_983059655.1 Okeania sp. | reverse complement strand
TTTTGTTCCAGGCTTTAGATTAATCCAGACAAATCTGAGTTAACTTTTTTGCTTTTACATTGGGTGGAAAAGTAAGTCTGGGAAGAAACGATTAAACTCAATTAAAATTCCGGCTGTGATAATCATCCAGGCTGCGGCCAAAACTGGGGCTGTTGATAGATACTTAAGTAGGTCTTGCATGAATATTTCTCCTAAAAACTGATTGTCAAATCAGGTATTGTTTAGACAATGTTATTTAACATTGTTTTGAGACTTTTGGCAGTTAGTAATTAGTATTTTTATACTAATTACAATTACTTAGTTTTTATTAATTCCTTAGTTGATGTTTTAGCGTGGGGAAACAGTAATTTCGTTTTCTTCAGCAAACATTTTACCAGAGGTAAATTCTCCTAATGCCAACACTGGCCATAGAGCTGCACCTAGCATTTTTTGGATTGCTAAAGGAACGTCGATAACAATCTCTTTTTCTTCTGGATTTTTACCAGATTTGATGGCTTGTAGATAGGAGCGACCAGCCCAACCAATCCAACCTGTAATGTATAAGAATAAAATGCTAGGAATGAGGAAATCTCCAGCACGATCCAGGCTACCATCTACTATTAAATGAGGTAGTCCGTCTTCTCCACAAAGTGCTTGTGAATAACGTTCAAATCGTTTCTTGCCAGATTCTGGATCGGCGGTAGTAGGGCGAGCATTTTCAGCTCGTGCCTGAAAAGCAGGTGATTCTGAACATGGCACCAAGTTATATGCTGATGCTGCTGATGCACAGGTTACCCAAAGACTTATGGCTAAAACTAAAGCCAACAATCGTCTCATAAAATTGTTTCCTTTTATTACAAAGTGTTGACAATTACCCATACTTCTGTAGCTAATTTAAGCTGAAGTAGGGATTTTCTTAATGGAAATGATAAATTTGAAGCTGACAGTAATCAAGCTATTTTTATAAATCTATCAGTCAATGACAACTATTTTAGCTATAGAAACAAGTTGTGATGAAACGTCTGTGGCAATTGTTAAGAATCGTCAAGTTTTAAGTAATATCGTAAAGTCACAAATTAATATTCACAGCTTTTATGGAGGTGTTGTGCCAGAAATAGCTTCACGGCAACATTTAGAAATAATCAATCAGGCGATCGCTCAGGCTTTTACAGAGGTAGATTTAGATTGGCCAGATATTGATGGTATTGGATCTACTTGTGCCCCTGGTTTGGTTGGCGCTTTGTTAGTGGGAATAACGGCAGCGAAAACTCTGGCTATTGTCCATAAAAAGCCATTTGTGGGAGTGCATCATTTAGAAGGTCATATTTATGCGACTTATCTTAGTCAACCAGAATTAAAACCACCTTTTCTTTGTTTGTTGGTTTCTGGAGGCCATACAAGTTTAATATATGTCAAAGATTGTGGTGTGTATGAAACATTAGGCCAAACAAGAGATGATGCTGCAGGAGAAGCTTTTGATAAGGTGGCTAGATTATTGAAACTTGGCTATCCAGGAGGCCCCATAATTGATAAATTGGCAGCAGAAGGTAACAGATATGCTTTTTCTCTACCCGAAGGGAAAATTTCTTTACCTGAAGGTGGTTATCATCCTTATGATTTTAGCTTCAGTGGACTAAAAACTGCTGTCTTGCGATTAATTCAAAAATTGGAAACAGAGGGCAATGAGTTATTACCTGAGTCTTCACTGACGAAGGACATTGCAGCTAGTTTTCAAGAAACTGTAGCGAAAGGGTTAACAAAAAGAGCGATCGCCTGTGCGCTAGATTATGGACTGAATACAATTGCTATTGGTGGAGGTGTAGCTGCAAATAGTGGGTTGCGACAAAACTTAAGTACAGCAGCAAGTAAGAATAATTTACAGGTACTATTTCCTCCCCTCAAATTCTGTACAGATAATGCGGCTATGATTGGTTGTGCAGCAGTTGACCATTTGAGTAGAGGTCACATTTCATCTCTGAACTTAGGAGCTAGTTCTCGAATGGCCATAAAAGATGTGATGGAGTTGTATAGCGCGTAGCGCTAGGGAATAGGGAATAGTGGGCTGTAACAAGTATGACACGGGGACGCGGGGACACGGGGACGGGTCGATTTGGGGGAAACAGGCTAAGGTTGAGGCCATTTTATGTGAAGAAATTTTCTTGAATTTCAGTAGAAAATTTCAGTAAATTGATGCCCATAAGAGCTAATAGAGATAAATTGAATATAAAAAGTTATTAAGCTTTAGCTATCCTGACATTTAGCTTTATGAGCGCAAGCCCTAATTAGGGTTTGCTGATTAATTCTCAAAGTTTTGATAAATAAAGGCTTTAGCGTTTTTGGGTTAGAAAAAGTACCAGCTTTTCGGTAGAAAGAGCTGCAAAAAGCTAGTATTTTGAGATGATTATGGCAGAAAATTGAGGGACAATTTTTCCGACTACCTCCTCTATAATTCCCGTTTCTCCTGACTCCTGACTCCTGACTCCTGACTCCTCCCCTCACTCATAAGACTTTTTCAGCAAACCCTAATAATTAATTATTAATTATTAATTGTTGAACCTATTTTCTGCACAATTTAGAATTAATACTCCTACATCAGTAATGAAAATTAGAAACGCTGAAGAAAAAGATTTAGCTGTAATTGTAGAAATTTATAATGCTTCAATTCCTAGTCGTATTGCGACTGCAGATCTAGAATTTATATCGGTTGAAAGTCGTATTCCTTGGTATCAAGAACACACACCTGATAGTCGTCCAATTTGGGTTATGGAATTAGATGAAAAAATTGTTGGGTGGCTTAGTTTTCAGTCTTTTAATGGCAGAGCTGCATACAAATCTACAGCAGAAGTGAGCATATATGTTGCTCCTGAATATAAAGGTAAAGGAATAGGGAAAAAATTACTTTCAGAGGCAATTTTTTATAGTCCTAAATTGGGAATTAATACTTTACTGGGTTTTATATTTGCTCATAACCAGCCTAGTTTAAAGTTATTTGATAAGTTTGGCTTTCAACGTTGGGGTTATTTACCAAAAGTGGCTAATTTAGATGGTATGAAGCGAGATGTTGTAATTGTTGGACTTCATCTTCAGGAAGCAAAAAAAAATGATAGGAGTAAGTAGGTTTTGCGTATGGAAAGTATTTTTGCTGGGGTAGGGAATAGGGAGTAGTTAGGGCTTGCTGAATAAAATATTTTTGTCAGGGGAGGAGCCAGAATCCAAAATCCAGGAGTAATGAGAATTATAGAATAGGTAGCCAGAAAAATCTTCCCTTGGTTTTCTTCTCCTAATCTTGCTAAAAATCCTCGATTTTTGAACCATTACCACCTAAAAGCTAGCATTTTATTAGTACCTAAAAAGGCTAAAACATTTATCTGTAGAGAGTTTGAGATTTAATCAGCAAGCCCTAGTTAGGATTTAGAATAAATGGGAATCACAGAGAAAGTGGCACAAAGAATAGTAGGAGTGATTTTTCTGCTATAGCTACCCGAAAATGCTCACATA
>NZ_CEZPJD010000438.1:0-6460 GCF_983059655.1 Okeania sp. | reverse complement strand
ATAGACTGGAAATTAAAATTAGAAAATCTAACGTTATAATTAATTATGTCTGCTATGTCTGCTAAAAAACTCACAGGTAACGAAATTCGACAAACATTTCTCAACTTTTACGCACAACGGGAACACAATATTTTACCCAGTGCATCTCTAGTTCCCGAAGACCCCACAGTCTTACTAACTATTGCGGGAATGTTACCATTTAAACCAATATTTCTCGGACAACAACCCCGGAAATATCCCCGCGCTACTACTTCCCAAAAATGTATCCGTACTAACGATATTGAAAATGTTGGTCGCACTGCCAGACATCACACTTTTTTTGAGATGTTGGGTAATTTCAGTTTTGGAGACTATTTTAAACCAGAAGCGATCGCCTACGCTTGGGAACTATCTACAAAAATATTCGGTTTGCCTCCAGACCATTTAGTTGTCAGCGTATTCCGAGAAGATGATGAAGCATTTGCTATTTGGCGCGACAAAATTGGTATTCCTGCACACCGTATTCAACGGATGGATGAGGAAGATAATTTTTGGGCATCGGGTCCAACGGGTCCCTGCGGTCCGTGTTCGGAAATTTATTATGATTTTCATCCAGAATTGGGGGATGATAACATTGACCTAGAAGACGACAGCAGGTTTATTGAATTTTATAATCTGGTATTCATGCAATATAACCGGGATGCAGAGGGAAATCTGACCCCACTACAAAACAGAAATATTGACACCGGGATGGGGTTGGAAAGAATGGCACAAATATTACAAAAAGTGCCGAATAATTATGAAACTGACCTAATTTTTCCTATTATTAAAACTGCTGCGGATATTGCTGGTATTGACTACAAAAAAAGTGATGACAAAACCAAAATTTCCCTGAAAGTTATTGGAGACCATGTACGAGCAGTAGCTCATTTAATTGCCGATGGTGTCACCGCATCTAATGTTGGCAGGGGTTATATTTTACGACGGTTAATTCGCCGGGTTGTGCGTCATGGTCGTTTAATTGGCATTTTTGGGGAGTTTACATCCAAAGTTGCTGAGAAAGCGATCGCTCTTTCTGAGGATGTTTACCAAAATTTGCGGGAGAGGGAAACTGTTATTAAAGCTGAGTTGCAACGGGAAGAGTCTCGTTTCTTGGAAACATTGGAGCGGGGTGAAAAATTGTTGGCGGAAATTATGGCAAAACCGGAAACTCAGAAAACCAAGCAAATTTCTGGGGAAGATGCTTTCAAGTTATACGACACCTATGGTTTCCCATTGGAGCTGACTCAGGAAATAGCAGAGGAAAATGGTTTAACTGTTGATGTTGATGGGTTTGAGAAAGAAATGAAACTGGCACAAATACGTTCTCAGTCAGCTCACGAAACTATTGACTTGAATGCTGAAGGTGGGGTAAAATTGGATGTTGACAAAACAGAATTTTTAGGGTACACAGATTTGATTTCTTCAGCGCAGGTAATGGCGTTAATAGCTGAAGGGGAACAGGTTGAGTCTGCGGAAGCGGGTACTCAAGTACAAGTGGTGCTTGACCAAACGCCCTTTTATGCCGAGTCTGGAGGTCAAATAGGCGATCGCGGTTATCTGAGTGGGGATAATGTGGTCGTGCGGATAGAAGATGTGCAGAAGCAGAATAATATTTTTGTGCATTTCGGTCGCGTGGAAAGGGGTACATTACAGTTAGGAATGACCGTGAATGCTCAAATAGATGCTGCTTGTCGTCGCCGAGCGCAAGCAAACCATACCGCAACACATTTGTTACAAGCTGCTTTGCGGTCGCTGGTAGACCAGTCTATTTCTCAAGCGGGTTCGTTAGTATCTTTTGACCGTTTGCGTTTTGATTTTAATTGCCCCCGGGGGTTGAAACCGGAGGAAGTCGAGCAAGTGGAAGCTCAAGTAAATAGTTGGATAGCTGAAGCACATCCGGCGACGGTTGCGGAAATGCCATTGGATGAGGCAAAGGCAAAAGGAGCTGTTGCTATGTTTGGTGAAAAGTATAGCGATGTGGTACGGGTAGTTGACTATCCGGGAGTGTCGATGGAATTATGTGGGGGAACTCATGTGAATAATACGGCAGAAATTGGGGTGTTTAAAATTATTTCTGAAGCTGGTATTTCTTCTGGGGTGCGCCGTATAGAAGCTGTTGCAGGTTTGGCAGTTTTAGATTATTTGAATGTGCGAGATGTTGTGGTTAAGGAATTGAGCGATCGCTTTAAGGCAAAACCGGAGGAGTTATCGGAGCGGGTGAGTAATTTGCAGCAGGAGTTGAAGGAGTCGCAGAAACAGTTGGAAGCGTTGAAAGGTGAGTTAGCTGTGGCAAAGTCTGACCAGTTGTTAGGAGATGCTGAGACTGTGGGTGAGTTTCAGATATTAGTAGCAGAAATGCCTGGTGTTGATGCAGAAGCGTTGAAAACTGCTGCGGAACGGTTACAACAAAAGTTGGGCGAGAGTGCTGTGGTATTGGGTTCCGGGTCTGAGGGTAAAGTTAGTTTAGTTGCTGCTTTTAGTAAGTCTGTGAATAGTAAAGGTTTGCAAGCAGGGAAATTTATTGGAGGGATAGCGAAAATGTGTGGAGGAGGCGGCGGCGGACGTCCGAATTTGGCGCAAGCAGGTGGTCGCGATCCGAGTAAGTTGAAGGAAGCGTTGGAGAGTGCTAGGGAGCAGTTAGTTGATGGGTTGAAGTAGGTTATAGTTTTTGGGCATTGCATAATTGTGGAATGATTTTATAAGAGAGGATCGACTATCATCCCCGTGTCTCTGTGTCTCCGTGTCCCCGTGTCGGTCTCAATCATCCCAGTATTCAGCAACGCCAGTTTTTGAGGTGGGTATACCCCACCTTTTTTTTTCCTAAAGTTTTGTAGTAATATGAATAGAATTTTTCTAGAAATTTTTAAGTAGAGATAGTCAATATAAATAATGGCAGATTTTGGTTATAAAATTGATTTTGCAAGAGATACAGAAGACCCTGGAATAGTATTTCGTGCTATGTTGGGACTCATAGAATTTTCCAAAGTAACAGATAATACTTTAATTAAATATCTTGATGTTGAAATTGAGTCTAATTTAGTATTAGAGAATATAGAGGAAGGTTCACTTATTGTTTGGCTCAAAAATATTTTAAAATCTGTTGATGATAACCAAGAAATAAATATTCAATCTGTTTCTTCATACTTAGTCAAAGCCAAATCTGAGATTATTCAATTCATTAGTGATAGAAATACAATAAAGGATAATTCTGAATTATTAGAGTTACAAGAAAGACTGAAATTATCAGCACAAGAAAGCAACACTAATTATTTGGGTATTTACACACCTCCAAGCGAGAAATATTTATTATCAAGCATAGATAAATTCCAGTCACCAATTTCTGAAATTAAAAAAGCATATCAGCTATCTTACTTAACTAAAGACTCAATTTTTCCTATTAACTGTAGTTTTTCACTTTCTGAAGAATCTCAGGAAAATTTGTTGTTCAAAGAAGTTATTAAAAATGAGTATGAAATGGTTTTGAAAATCAAAAAGCCTGATTATATTGGGGAATCAAAATGGGTATTTAAATATGGAAAAAGGAGAATCGAAGCAAAAGTTGCTGACTTAAACTGGTTAGAATCTTTGAAAAATAGGAACATTACTATTTCTTCTGGTGACGCAATAAAAGCTGTCGTTAAAGTTATCGAGAAGTATGATTTTAGTGGAAAATTAATCTCAAGTCAGTATACTATTAAGGAAGTTATTGAAATTATACCTCCACCTCCACCGCCAGGAACCCAATTATCTCTTTTCCCTGATGAATAATAAACAATATTTTTGTTGTTGAATTAAAAAACTAAAATTTAATATCCCGCCAATTTTTAGCATTCTCTCCCACAAATATTTTCAAGTGTTTAAGATTAGTAGTAGCAACATATATTCCTTGACCAGGAGCTTCTTGACAAAGAATATTCCATTGAGCAGAAATAATCATATCTGCATCAATATTTTGATTATCAGTTGTCGGGATATGATTTTGACGTGCCTCAGCCCAAAACTCAGCAGCTTTGTTCATAACTTCTGTTGTAAGTGGGAGAAAATCTACTACATCCTTAAGACTATCTAATCTTTGTAGACTTTTACTTTTAATCCGAATTAATTCCCGTCTAACTTCATAATCAGAAATTTGAGAAGTTACTACATATATACTTTTAGCTAATAGCTCATATAGCCATTCATTACATTGGGAAATTTCACTATATTTCGTTTGAGAAATATCTTTAACTGGGCTAGCAAGTAAACCAAGCACTCCTGAATCTAAAATTACAATCATAACTATAAATTTTCTCCATTGTACTCTTTTTTAATTTCTTCCATTCTGGCTTTTGCCCAAGCCATAGCAGGTTTATTTTTCTCTAATTGCTCTTCAGGAGTGCGCCCCAAATGTTTCAAATATGGCAATAAAATTCCCTTCTCTGAGTTATATATTTCTGTTGCCTTATTTAATAAATATTGACTTTTCTCCCATAACTGAGAAGTAGATTTTGATTTTCTCAATTCAATTGCTTTAGCTACAGCTTTTGGAATTATCAAAAAAGACTTTTGATACTTACTAAATAAATTTTCTTTTTGTTGTAGAGAAGGCAACATTAATCTGAATTTAATTAACAAACCTTGCCATCCGTTACATTTAGAACTTGCTTGAGTAAAACCGTAAGCTATTTTGCTAAAATATTGACGACTTTCTTCTGAAAAGATATCCCAACAAGACTCAATACCAGCAGCCAATTTCTCTATCTTATCCACATACTTATTTATATCTGTAGGCATATCATTTTTGAATTCAATTTCTGTATTAATTGCCTCCAAATATTTGATCGTACCTGCCATCATTTCCTGTAAAGTTTCCTCTACACTTTGACCTTTAAGAGCAGCAACTTCTCGAAAAAACTCCTGTGCTTCATCAGTTAATGAATTAGGGGAAATACAATTTTCTAAAAATGATTTTAGTTTCTCAATATTGTCTTCCGTCCGTTTAAGAGCTTCTGTTTCTTGCTGTGAAGTTAGTCCATTAAGCATTTTATTTTTCTCCTTCAAAGACACTAAACTATGATTATTCTATTTTATACCCCTGTTGCCAGAAATTACAATATTTTAAAAAATGTATTGATATCTATTAAGGAAATTATAGACGTTCGTTAATTGCAATTTGGAACGAGTCAATTACAGAGTTAGCTGACCTCAGAGATGCTGAAGTTAAAATGTTAAATAGAGCAGTTTTATTTCTGGGTTTTGCAGCTATCATTTCGGCATTGGATGTTATATTAGCATCAATACTTAAATAAATTGGCTACATTATTAGGAGTAAAGGAGAAAAATTTAATGAAGTTACTGGTTAAAAATTTTGGTCCAATTCGTAACAATACTCAGACAATTGATTTATCTAAAAAATTTTACGTTTTTGTTGGTCATAACAATAGTGGAAAAACTTACATGTCTCAACTATTGTGGGCAATTTTTAATCCAGAAGTAATTAGTAAATTTGCTCATTCACTAGAAAATTTTCCTATTGAAATTCAGGATAAAATTGATATTTTTGAAGATTTAATTAAGAATATTTTGTCAGAGTATGAGATCTTTATAAAAGAAGAAATCGCTAATATATTTAATGTTCAGCCTACATCTTTTGCTTCTAATCTAGAGATATCATTTGAATTCAATGGATTAGAAGAATTGAAACAACGTATATATCAAGGAAATTTTCAAGTTAGTGCTGGAGACTATAAAGACTTAAATTATTTGGTTATGAATAAACCTATAAATTCTTTATCAATAACTATTGAACAAAAAACTTTACCGGAAGAATTTTTCGATTTTGTTCCTAGAAAGCGTTTTGAGAAAGATCTAAAGCGTAATATTAAAATATATTTGGTTCTTTCTATAATGCATATTTTACTAAACCATAAACATCAAACATTCTTTTTGCCTTCCACTCGTCAATTTTATCCAACTTTTTATAAATATATATATGATGTAGAGAGAAAAAGACGTGAAGAAGATATGAAAAAACTTATTGATTTAATTGAGCATCATAATAGGGGAAATAAGGATGAAATAAACTCAGGTTATATCAAAGAATTGGATTTTTTCAAGAAACCTTATACCGAACCAATGAATTATGTGTTTGAAAAACTGTATTCTCTGAATCAAGATGCCGAAATAGTGCCACATTATGAAAATATTATCGAAAAACTGATAGAAATAATGGGAGGTAATATAGTCTTAAAAAGTTTAGAAGGCATCTCCCCAATAGAGTTTTATTTTAGATTTGCAAAAGAAGACCAAGACTTACCAATGCACTTAACTTCTTCTTCTGTAAATCAATTAACTTTGCTTTACCTATATCTAAAATATTGGGCTACTGAAAATAATAATTTTCTGATGATTGACGAACCAGAAGAAAATTTACATCCAGAAAATCAAGTGAAATTAGTTG
>NZ_CEZPJD010000437.1:0-6462 GCF_983059655.1 Okeania sp. | reverse complement strand
ACTCTAAGTGCCAAAAATAATTTTGTGGTCTACTCAAATGAAAAGCGCTGTAACATTCTAACTTCTGCGCGATATAGCTGTCGCTAGTCTCCGCCAACGTGTTTGCGTAGCATTCTGTAGGCAAATGGGAAGAAATTCTATCGCTCTATGGTAACATTTGACTTACAGTCATACTCACATTAGGAAAGCAAGACAGAGGGCAGAAGGCAGAAGAGTTAGAGAATATTTGGAAAAAGTACCTTTTTATATCATGTCCGGTAGCATAGTTTGTGTATAAAATTAAGGTGAAAATAGAAGAAAAGCTTCTGCCTCCTGACTCCTGCTTCCTCGCTCGTTCCCATTTCTCCTGCTCCTACCCTCTACTAAAAGACTAGTGAAGCGCAAACCCTATTTAATATCATCAATTATTTCTCCTTGATCAAACTCCCTACCTAGACTTTTGATGGAGATGTCTAAAAAAAAGGGCTATTTTAGCCCTTACATCATGTCCGATTAATCAGCGATCAAAAAAACCTTCTACCTTTGAACCTTTCTTTCCCTTCTGCCCTCTGCCTTCATTTATTCCCTGCTATATTCAGACAACTCGACACACAAAGTTCATCGTTGCCCAACTATTAATATCTAGAGCATAATCATCAGTTGATAACCCACTTGATTGAACAGCTGATTGACTAGCACTTTGTAAGTCTCGTAATACTGCTTGTGCTACATTCAAAGGATCTAATACTTCTTGAATTAGTCGATCATCTCTCACTTGACGTACCTCTCCATTCAGAGCAGCTATTGTTTCCTTGAATGGTTGATGGCTACAGATAATTAGACTTTCTACCAACCCTTCAGGACCGATGAGTTTCCATCCAAAAGACTCTGTATCTCTAGGAGAACCACTAATCACAGGAGGCATATTTATACTGTCCCCTGGAGTAATAGCTAACCCTGTTTGTGAAAGCTCGTTATTATTGAGAGATTGATTAGATACAGTAGGATCTAGAATAATAATTCGCCCACTACTGTCTAAACTGAATAAAATAAAATAGACTGGGCGATCGCCGTCATTATACAATCGACATTGAATTCTACTACCAGTTGGTAATGTGAGTAACCCATCAGAAACTCCAAAACTACCTACACCTTCTATATTCGTTTTAAATTTCGCCTCATTACTTACCCCTAAAGTTTCCCGCCGCATAACGATCTTTGCTTCTGGAGTAATAGTAGCGAAGTTAGCTCTGACTTTTATTTGAGTCGAACTTTCATTGCTCGTTAAACGTAGTATTTTAGCTGCGAGTAAAGTTTTCAATTGAGAACTTAACCTTTGTACCGCTACTTTTACTGCTTCTCCTTTTTCTCCTCCTTCTCCGACACTATCACTATTGGGTATGAGTACCTGACCTAGAGAAAATAGAGCATAACGACCTTGGTACATTGAAGGTAGAGGAGCAGAGAGACTTTGAGCAATACTTGTTTCCCGTACTCGACTAAATACATAATCTGCTGCTTGGGTATTATTCACTACTGAAACTTGGGACACTGCAGAGAATCCACTGGTAGCATCTACCCGCTCAATTCTTGACAATTCCGGAGCCAGAGCAATAGTCAATTCAGTAGGTTTTGGCAAGATACGAATTTTTTCTCGCACCACCTCTCCTGCTAAAAATTGAGGATTAGGAGAAGATGTTTGAGTAATTTTTTGTGTTTGACTGTTTGGATTTTCTCCATCTTTAAATGGCTGTTTTTCCTGTCCCGATAGCTCTTGTAAAGTATTAGTTTCAATAATTATAGAAGCTTTAGCTTTTAAACCAGTCCGACTACGAATTTGTAATTTAAATTGGTAGTTATTTGAGTTAAAATCTGAAGAAGGTACAGTTGTAAATAGGGAATTAGATGTAACTGCATCAAGAACATTAATTGGCAGCCCTCCTAGCCAAAGACTTGCGATTTTGCCGTTATCTTCTACTGAAGTGACTACACCACTAGAATCTGGTAATAGGGGGGTTAAGAGATTTTGATAACGTGTAGCTACTGGAGTTATAGTAGCTTCTTCGGTAAATTGAGCTATATTTTGTTTTGCTGCTTCTTTGAGTTCCGGTTGCTGATAAGTTCCAGCTAGTTGTTCGACGAAGCTACCTGCTTGTGCAAAACTAATTTGTAGTTTTGTTGCAGGAGTTGTATGCCATAAATTTTGGGTAAGAGCATAAGTGAATAGACCTGAACTAAAACCATTCCAATCAGTTTCAGTAGCAAATTGGCTATCTCGACTAGCATTCAGGATCAATCCTGGTAATTGGCTTTGATTAATTAGCTGTCCTCTTGCCAAATTTTGACGATCGCGTAGCAGTGTTTGCATTGCTTTCTCTTTTTTATTAATTTCCTCTGTAGTCGAACTAGGTCGAGAGCGAACTCTGAGAAAACCTTGCAAACTTTTACCAGGATATACATAGCTAGTGTCTAGTACAGTCACTACTTTTGTCGTATTGAGCGATCGCACTAATAACCATAAAGTTTCTTCTAGTACATCATTTATTGCTTTACCCTCATTATTTGGGGATACACCATCTACTGGCACCAGAGTATTTTGAAACGTTAATTTTGAGGAATTAACATCATTTTCTTCGTTCTCATCTATCATTTTGCTGACACGACTACCATAACCACTAAAGTGAAAGAGAACTAGGTCATCGGGTCTAGCTTGATTAGTTAGATGACTAATAAAAGCCGTTTCTATATTTTCTCTGGTCGCTTGTTTATTTGTGAGAGTGAGAATATCAGTAGGTAAAAAACCAAACTTATGAACTAGCAATTCCTGCTGCATCTCCACATCTGTGATACACCCACATAGAGCTGCATCCGGATATTCATTAATACCTATTAGAAGTGCCAATTTACGTCCAGTAGTTTGAGCTAGGGCAGTTGAGTAACGACTTTGGAGTCGCCACCAAAATGCTTCACTTATTCCCAATGCTCCTAGGGCCAAGCTAGCCCTTTGCAGAAATTCACGCCGCTTTAATCCCATGCTTTTTCCTTAAGGTCCTCACCTGAACTGAGTCAATCAGGACTTTTTATAACAACATTATTAGTTTTTTACATAATTGAAGCATTCTGCAGTTAACCGATAGGGGTGATCGTAGCCAACTTTAAACACTTGCGAGTTTAGTTTACTACATCTTTCAGATCGGCTCTTAACCAGCCATCAAGTTAATGTAAATTTAATCATAGATAACTTGACCGCTCAACTAAACTTACTCAAACTTAATCAAAAGCCTGAAACCTTAGTTGTTCGTAGTGGATAGACCACTACAGGGTTAAACGGCAAACCCTTTATTCCCTGGTCTAAGACATTAGGAATTACTTTTTTAATTATATTAAATGACCCATTTACATCTGCATTTAATAATTTATTTTCTCTGGTTTTATACAACCCTCTTGTTACTCTTTTTCCACTAAATTGCTGTTTTTTATCTCCATATTTTGGTAAATCATCTCCATCTAAACAGCTCGATTGAGATGTATAAGATTCTTCTGTAATTATTACTTTTATTCCTCTTAGTTGGGCTTTATACGTTAACATCTCTATTAACCTATAGTGAGGGATATTCACAAATTGTTGATTGTTCTTTTTCCCTAATTTTATTTCTTGTTTCCAATTTTGATTCTGCCCAATAATTAAGATTCCTATTTCATGGTTGACACACCAATCTATTACTCTTTTACTTGCTGTATGGAGATAGTTTCCTACTCGAAAATTTTGTTTATGAGTTAATTTTTTTAACCGATTAGAATTACTTTTATTATGGCTATTTAATTGATATTGTAAACAAGAGCGTTGTTTATTATAAAAATTGTTAATTGCTTTTAATGGTCTGTATTTAATCAAAAGAGGAGATATTCCTGTTTGATTTGTCGTTACAGCTATTAAGTTATTTACCCCTAAATATACTCCTGCTATTTGTTCGTTTTCTGTTATTTCCTCCGCTTTTTCATATACTATTTCTATTATGTAACAGCTACTTTTGGGGATAATTCTGGTTTCTATTATTTCTGTCTGTGAAGTGGGGATTTTTATTTCACTCATCGACAGGTGACAAATTCCTTGTTTTAAGGTTTTTTTGTAAATTGATTCATCTGGATACGGCAGAATATTTCTGCCTTTTGTCTTATGTTTGTATTTGGGGATTTTTGGTTTACCTAAAAATTTATTTGGCTGTTTTTTCCACTCTCTTAAGGCTGAAAAATAACTACTCCAAGCTGAATCTAATCTCCTGATTATTTGCTTACTTACTTTGGTAGGTAAAGCTTGATAATCGTCGCTTTTAGATACCTTATGATACAGTTGATTAAAATTTAATTCCTTTTGATAGGAAAAGAAATGTTGGCGATAATTGTAATTGGCTAAATTGAACAGATTTTTTGACAAAAAAGCCTTGTGGTAAATTTCTGACCACAAATAGTGCGATTTGGTAATAACATGACGTTCAACTAGCTTCATATCTTAAATTGTAGCTGATAACGACTCAATGCATAGACAACTGAACAAACTTACTCATTTTAGTTTTATAGCTATAGTTATGAGTACTTTGATAAACTTTAGATAAGTTTTCCCCTTCTATAATTTACCAAAAAATGAGGTCCAAAGCCTCCCCTTTTAAGGGGATGAAAAGCGGTCGTTTGCTTTGCAACGCTGGCGCGAAAAGCGCAGCGCACCCGTTGGGTGGGATGGCGAGGAAACCTCGCCATATCCAATCGACCAAGAGAATATTCAGTTCAGTATTTCAAGCCGGAGGTACTGATAACTGATAACTGATAACTGATAACTGATAACTGAAATGACCCCAATTCTGAGGGGTGGTTGAAAAGCTGACTTTTTGTATAGCTTTTTCAACCTACCTCTAAATTCTGGTACAATTATGCTTCATAATATAAGGAGTGTACCAGAAAAATTTCTGCTAATATCAGCTAGATGCTTTCATTGCCTTAGCCAACTCTTCAGCAACCTCTGGTCGTGAAAATTCTGGTGGCGGTAACTCACCCCGACGTAACATTTCTCGTACTTTTGTTCCTGATAGATGAATTCGTTCTTCTGGTAAACTTGGACTTGTTTTGCTTGTGGCCATACCTTTAGTACGAGTACAGTAGAAAGCGTGTTCAAACTTCATTGGAACAATATCTAACTCTCCGGGCTCAAACTCATCAAAGATATGTTGAGCATCATAAGTACCGTAATAGTCTCCTACCCCAGCATGATCTCGACCAACTATGAAATGGGTACAACCATAGTTTTTCCGCACTAAAGCATGAAAAATAGCTTCCCTTGGGCCAGCATAACGCATAGCTGAGGGATTAATGGCCATAATTACCCGATTTTGAGGAAAGTATTTCTCAAACATAATCTCGTAGCAACGCATCCGGACATCAGCAGGAATGTCATCGGATTTTGTCGCACCCACTAAAGGATGTAGAAATAAACCATCTACTGTTTCTAAAGCACATTTTTGAATATATTCATGGGCACGGTGGATGGGGTTACGAGTTTGGAAACCTACTACTGTCTTCCAACCTCTTTCTAGAAATAGTTTTCTAGATGCAGCTGGATCGATTTGATATTTGGGAAATAATGGGTGAGGATGACGTTCTAATAACCATACTGGACCAGCTAAGTTAATGGGGCCAGCATCATAGAGAACTTTTACTCCTGGATGTTTGATTTCGTCTGTGCGATAAACATTAATTGCTTCATGGGCTTTATTGTAGCGAAACTTTTGAGTTAATTCTAAAACTCCTACAAATTCTCCATCGGGAGAATCTAGACGCACCCAACTTCCTTCTTTGATTGAATCTGCTACTTCTTCTGAGACTGATAGAGTGACTGGTATACTCCAAGGTAGACCATTTTGAAGACGCATATCAGTAACTACGGTTTCATAGTCTGCCGCTTCCATAAAGCCATTGAGGGGACTAAAACCTCCTATGGCTATCATCACTAGGTCTGACAGTGCTCGTTTATCTAGTTGTATTTTTGGTAAACTTTCAGCTTTTTCCATGAACTCTTGTCGTTCTGCTGGTGTGGCAATCCGATTAATCAGATGGCCACCGTGTGCTGGTATACCATTGGGATGCTGACTCAAAGCAATTCCTCTCTTTGTTAACTACAGTAGTCGATCAAAATTAGGTTTTCTAATCTCGATCTTACATCTTTGAGACACCTATGTCTTCAGACTTAATTTATTAGAAGTTGACTGAAGTTAAGGTGAATATCTTTAAAGATGCAAAGATGCTTTCTTTTTTCTAACTTCTCTAGTTTTAATCAGATTACCGGATTTATTGAAATCCTTCTTACACGAAGATTATGCTATTGTTAAGGACTTCCAAACTTCACGATTTAGTTTTCTGTCACCTCTTTACATATTATCTAGACATCTGGTGATAATCAAAAATTAAATCAATCCCATACGCATAAATCATCAA
>NZ_CEZPJD010000436.1:0-6470 GCF_983059655.1 Okeania sp. | reverse complement strand
ACTGATAACTGATAACTGATAACTGAAATGACCTGAACTTCCCACTAATTTAGCTGCGGCAATTGCACAATGACCTGTTCCTGTAGCAATATCTAAAACTTGTTGACCAGTATCTACTTGCCCATATTCAACTAAACGATTAGCAATTCTCCAGTGCCAATCACTATTATCATATTTATCGCTTCTGTGAGTATATAAGTTTGCTATTTCTTGTTTATAATTATTTAAGTTAAGTTGATTCATTAAACATTTTTCCAACGGAATATTTTTCCCAAAAAGACTATTTTTTGTTCGATTTATTCATTATAGCAGTCGAAGGAAAGGGCACAGACAGATAGACAGCTTAAAGCTCAGATAACGTAAAATTTTTCCTTCTTTCTTCTTCCTTCTGCTATAATATTAGGATAGTATTCAGCTATGATGGCTGAACCTTGCTCAAAACATTTAATTCAGTATGGGTTAACAATCGTGGGATTCAAAATTGGTTTGTTGGGATTAGGTACAGTCGGTATAGGGACAGCAAAAATTTTGCTATCTCCAGAAGGTCGTCATCCTTTAATTCAGGAATTGGAAATACATCGAGTGGGAGTGCGCGATATATCCAAAACCAGAGAGATTAATCTATCTACAGATATTTTAACAACAGATTTAGAAGCGATCGCTACGGACCCACAGATAGATATTATAGTAGAACTGATCGGTGGGTTGGAACCCGCAAGAAGCCTAATCCTCAAAGCTATTGCCCATGGCAAACACGTCGTCACTGCCAACAAAGCTGTTATCTCTCGCTATGGTCCAGAAATCTTTGCTGCAGCAAATGAAAAAGGTGTTTACGTCATGTTAGAAGCAGCAGTGGGTGGGGGTATTCCTGTTATTCAACCCCTCAAAGAATCTTTGGGAGTAAATCGCATTCATTCGGTTATCGGTATCATTAACGGGACAACCAACTATATCCTCACCAGAATGCAACAAGAGGGAGCAGACTTTGCAGATGTTCTGGCCGATGCTCAACAATTAGGTTATGCAGAAGCTGACCCCACTGCAGATGTAGATGGGTTAGATGCCAAAGATAAAATCGCAATTTTGGCTTCTCTCGCTTTTGGCGGTTTAATTAAATTAGAAGATATTCATTGTGAAGGTATTCGTCAAGTAACAGCTGCTGATATTGCCTATGCTGATAGACTAGACTTTGTCATCAAATTATTAGCGATCGCTAAATGCGATCCCAACAGTATTAACTCCACCACAGACAAACTCCAACTGAGAGTACATCCTACTCTCGTGCCCAAAACTCACCCCCTTGCCAGCATCAATTATGTTTACAACGCTATTCTAGTAGAAGGAGAACCCATAGGACAAGTGATGTTTTTTGGCCCAGGCGCAGGTTCCGGTCCGACAGCAAGTGCAGTAGTTTCGGATATTATGAGTATTGCTGCTATTCTACAAACAGAAACCGAACCTATTCCCCACCCTTTATTAAGCTGTACCCATCAACATTATTGTGAAACAGCATCAATGGCAGAACTTGTCACTAGATTTTATGCTCGTTTCCTGACAAAAGATCATCCTGGTGTTATTGGTAAACTGGGTACTTGTTTTGGCAGTCATGATGTAAGTTTAGAATCTGTAGTGCAAACAGGAATACACGATGAACTTGCAGAAATAGTTGTTGTCACTCATGATGTAAAAGAAGGCAACTTCCGGCAAGCATTAGAGGAAATTCAATCATTAGATGCGATTGATAGCGTTCCTAGTGTATTGAGGGTGTTGTAGAATTGAAGGGGGTGATTTTGCGTTGGCGGAGTAATATCATGTCCGGATAATTAGTTATAAATAGGACTTACGCAGATACGCTATATATAGCTCTCAAAACTATTGTCCAACAGTTACTTTACTCTATAAATAGTGCCTTTGCGTAAGTCCTGATAAAAAAACTTTCTCCTTCAACTCCAGTTCTTCCTCTTCCTTCTTCTTTCTTCCCTCCGGACTCGGTCGTTCCCCTCCTCGGAGGGGTTAGGGGTGGGTTGACTCCTGACTCCTCCGTAGTTATTTATTTATAACTGTTCAACCGGACATGATATAAGTGCGTGCGGCAGCTATATCGAAACTTTCATGCAACAAAGCCGATATCTGAGGTAAATAACTCCAAGTTACTAATATGGAAACAGGGCTAAAAATTCAAATTGCAAGCGAGGCAGATCTGGAGCCACTCGTGACTCTCGCCGTTGCCTTTCGCGATCATTTGGAGCAGTCCACCCCGTCTGATGCCGACTTTCGTGAATCGATTACCCTTCTGTTGAAAGATTCTGGAACTGAGTTCTTCCTGGGCCGTAATGGGCAGGGAACTAGCCTTGGTTATGTGCAGTGTCGTTACCGATACTCTGCTTGGAGCTCAGGTCTTGATGCTGAACTAGAAGATGTCTTTGTAGTTCGCGAGGCACGTCGGCAAGGAGTGGGACGGCAACTGGTAGAGTTTGCAGTTGCTCATGCTAGCGAAAAGGGTTGTCGCTCGATTGGTCTAAATACGAACGAGCGCAATGAAGTTGCACTTGCCTTATACCAACGGCTAGGCTTTCGCTCCGTAAGAACCTTGTGGGGGTCTCGGCAGCTCTGGCTCGATCTAGCGCTGCCGTAATGTTGACTCTGCGGTATAAACTAATCGGAAATATCATTCCATAATGTGCAACCCTAAAAAATTGCGTTGCTGAATACTAGGATGATTGAGGCTGACACGGGGACGCGGGGACACGGAGAAACGGAGATTATGTTTGATCCTCTCTGACAAAATCATCCCGCAATGATGCAACCCCAAAAATTTAACTTCAAAATAGATTTCTCCGAAAATTAATCTCAAACCTGTGTAATTTTTAGAAGAGTCAAACTTAGTTTCTGGAGATGTATAATGGGAAAAATCATCAAAAATCTCAAATGGTTAACCATTGCCATAGTAGTTTGTTTATTGGTGGTGGCAACTCATCATGCACCTTCTCGTTCTCCTGTAGTCAAAGAAAAGATGCAGGGTATTTGGTTGACCAATGTTGCAACAGCATTTCTACATCACACCACATTTTTAGATGAAATCCTACATCAGCTTTCTCTCTCCGGATATGACCGTGTTTACTTCAGTGTTTATGGCTTAAAAGGAACTCTCTACCCGACTTCTCACAGCTCTACTCACTTTCTATTACGTCCTCCTTTGACTAATCCTCTCAAAGCGGCAGCCCTAGAATCTCGCCGTCAAGGATTAAAGCCTTATGCTTGGTTTGAATATGGTATGATGCTTAATCCTGGAAATGCTATTGTTCAGGAACATCCAGATTGGTTGCTCAAAACAGTAGAAGGGGGAACTGTAGAAGATAGAAATGTCTGGCTAGATCCAGCTAATCCAGAAGTTCAAGAATATATCTTAGGTAACATAGATGATATTCTCAAAATTAAAGATTTAGAGGGAATTCAATTAGACGATCATTGGGCTGTTCCCGCAGTTTTTGGTAGTAGCGCTCGACGTCAGGCGTTAACCAACTTCACCCAAAAAGTCTATAGTCATATTAAAGCCAAAAATCCCGAAATGGTGGTTAGTGTTTCCCCTAACCCTTACAACTTTGCTATCTCGAAATACAATCAAGATTGGTTGTGGTGGGTGGAACAAGGAATAGTAGATGAAATAGTGTTGCAGGTTTATCGTCCAACACCAGAAGCGGTAATAGCAAGTTTATCAAATTCTGGTATTTATACTGCTTCCTATTATGTGCCAGTTGGAGTTGGTCTCTCAGCAGTCTGGAATGTTGTTCCTTTCTCGCTTAATACAGTACAAAAACAGGTTGAAGCAGTTAAGCAACAAGGCTATGGGTATTCGATTTTTAGTTGGGAATATTTGGTGTTACGTCGTTTTGCAACGTTTTTTGGTATTCCTGTAGGAGCCCAGTAAGGTGCGTTAATGAAATGTAACGCACCATCTAGATTTTAATTTGTTGAACTATAGCAAGAAACGAGTTGGTTAGGACTTATGTTGATGATGAACCTTAGACAGAGAAATACTTTTTCCAGTATTGCCTACTCCCTGTTCCCTGCTATATTACTCTTCGCTCATAATTTTAGGAACTCTAAAAAAGTCTCCATCTTGCTCTGGAGCGCAGGAGAGAATTTCTTCTCTATTTGGAAACTTTTCTAAATCATCATTACGAGTTATATTACTAACATCAATTACCCTAGTAGTAGGACGTACTTTCTCTGTATCTAATTCACTCAACTGCTCGAAATAATCCAAAATACTACTTAACTGAGTCGTAAATTTTTCCTCTTCTTCTGGGTTAAGTTTTAATCTAGCTAAATGTGCAACTTTACGGACTTGTTCGTTATCAATCATTAGTAACTTTTCCTCTTTTCAAAACTCTGAGATTAACTATATTTAGAAAAATACATCTTTAGTTGAGCGCCCAGTAGTTTTCAACCAGTTTTGAGCTTCAATATAATTATTAGGAGCTAAACTTATTGCCTGTTTCCAATATTCTGCCGCCTTATCAAACCAACCATCTGCTTCTTCTGATGAACCTGTTTCTTTTGCCTGTTCTCCTCTGTAGTGAAAAATTACAGCAATATTATTTAAAGCTTGAGGCATTCTCGGATTATTTTCTAAAGCTTGGTGATAGTATTCTAAGGCTTTATCATGTTCACCATTACTAGCATGAATTAAACCTATATTATAAAGAATATAACTCCGGTCATTAGGGTCGTTTTCTAAATTCAAAGCTTCATAATAATTTTCTAATGCTTCAGCATATTCACCATCACCCTGCGCCGACATTCCATCACGATAATAAGCAAAAGCCTCTTTAGCTTGATTATTTGTTGGTAGCAGCTTCAAAATCAAATCTGCCATGACCGTAAATGATTTGTCAATGAAGTTATCATTTCGTTGAGTTCTGGGCATATTACAACTCTATATTAATTATTGAGTACATAATATAGATTAGAACAATTCTGGGTAAGCTGCATATACTTTGTTCACAAAAGTTATCGGCCAAAAATATTATACCAATTTGATAAGTGTTTGCTACCATTTCTGGAGCAGGGGAGTAGAGGAGTGGGGGAGTAGGGGAGTGGTGGAGAAATAATTAACAATAAACAATAACTAGGGTGCTAATTACCACAAAAGTCACAAAGTCATTTCGTCTATGTTAATTATTTAATAATTGAAGTTTGACCTAAGTTAAGCATTCTTTTTTCATTCTTAGTATTATATAGCTTATTTTTTTCTTGATATTTTAATTATTTTTAGGCAGAAAAAGTTAACTTTTCTTTAGTAGATTAGAAAAATTTGCAGCAGTTTTTCTTGTTAAGAATTGTCAAAAAAATTGAGTCGCTTAACCCCACTTTTAAGGCGAAATATTTTTGGATAGAAGCTCAAATTCCTGTTACAAAAATAACTTATTAATTCTGACTTTGTTAACGAGCGGAAGGTTTTCTTAAAATAGGTTTTGGTTTTGCAGAAGGTTTAGGAATATCTAAAATATCGTAATTCTCAACTAATTTACTAATAATTAAAACTTGTTCATTTGTTAAACATTGAGGGGATTGCTGTAACATCTTTGTTAATTCTTGAAAACCTTGTAATACAGGAACAGAACAATTAGTTGCACCAATCCATTTTGCTACAGGAAAAACAACAGGGGCAAATATAAAATTTTCAGGGAAACCAGAAACTTGAGGAATAATCCAATTTTCAAACATTTTTTTGTGATATATACTTTGAGAAGTAGGGCTATTTTCTAAGGGAACCCACTTTGCTCCTTCTCGTCTTTTCCATTTATCTTGATTAGCAGAAAATGAACCTTTCCAAGTTTTTACTTCTACTAAAAAAGCACCTGCATTGCCAATAATTAAAAGGTCAATTTCTGTAAGGTTTCTAGATTTTGTGGGAATTAAAGCATTTTTAAACATTACCCAATTGTCAGGTAGTGACATGAGTAATAATGATAAAAAAGTCTCGCCTAAGTTGCCTTTTATTTGGTTTCTAAATTGTTTAAACTGAAAAAAACCAGCGCCAATTTCTCCAAAGAATCCACCCCCTAAATCTTGTTTTACTTCTTGTCTATTGTCAGAAATTTTTTCCTGAATTTTTGCTTGAAAAGCTTGTTGTAGTAATGGAGATTGTTTTAAAATTCTCATAATTTTTATTTAGTGCTTGCTAATTAAATCTAAAAGCATTGACATATAAAAACAAGTGCCTTTTTGGGCTCGAAAAAAGTACCTGGTATCACATCTAAAACGCTCAAAAAGTTAGTATTTTAGAGTCATAGTTGGGCAGAAAAATCCCAAATTGACAATTCAAATCCGAATAATTAAGGTAAAAATCCTCTCACTCGCTGTGGAGAAACAAGAAAAATTTTTCATAATTATTCAGCCCATTCCGTTTTCACTGTGGAGGTAATTATTAATTATTAATTATTAATTATTAATTATTAATTATT
>NZ_CEZPJD010000435.1:1386-6472 GCF_983059655.1 Okeania sp. | reverse complement strand
GGTCTGACCGCTATTGCCTACTGCCAAATGAGCTGCGCACAGCGCTATAACTGATAACTGAAATGACGGCTGTTTGTGCAGCATTCCGGAGCAAATGTTGACAATTATTAATTTTTGAATTAATCATTTCTAGTAAAACTAGATTTTTCCCGAACTTCCTCTAATGTTAAAGACAGTCTATTTTTTACCTCTGGGTCAGCTCCTACTCGAATCAATAAATCAGAGAATTCTACTTTTTTATTAAAAGGTCGAATAGCTTTAATATTCACACCTGAACTAATTAATTTTTCTGCTACTAACTTAACTTCTTTTATACTGACTGCTGAACCAAACCAAATTGAATTACTAGGCATATCTGCTACTACAGTTGGTTGAAGTATTAACTGATAATCTAAAGTTCTTAAAGCTTTTTCAACTACTCCATTGTCAACATCTTTAGGAAAGTACTCAACTATCAAAGATTTCTCCTTTTTTTGATAAAAATTATCCCCTAAAAGACTTAATTCATTCTCCAAAACTTCCCGATATACTCTTGGTAAATTCTTACTCATAGAATTAGTTTCAATTCCATATCCTAAACTCGTCCATGTTCCAGATAATAACCGCAAAACTCGGTCTAATTTTCCCCTTCTTAATAACCCAGGAATATCTGCTTTCCAATATTTGCGATCGCTTAACCAACCATGTACAACAGCATCTTGATATTTTGGCTCAAAACTGTAAGATTCCCAAAACATAAACCTACCACGTTGTGGATGATAACGTTTTGCCATGAGATACCAAGTACTTGTTAACATTTGATATCGTCCAGCTGCAGTGGTACAATTTCCTTTATTCGGACCAGAAACTATAGTAATACACCAGTCTGGATGTTTGCTCAGATTAGATACATTTTTACCTGTATAAACAACATGATAAGGTCGAAGATAATTAGATTCGCTAGCTGAAATAGTTCGCATTAATGCACGAATATAAGGGTCTCCACCTTTCATTGCTAGCTGAGGCCATTTTTTGCCATTATTGTAATTATATTTATTAGGGGAAATTAATTTAATTATTTCCTGTTTACCTATATTTAAGTTGCCCTTAAAATTTCGGAAAAAAGAAACAAAAGAGATGACAACTATAAATATAAAAATTAAGCGTTTGAACAGCATAAAACGAGCATGAGAAGGCGTTGATTTTTTTGTTCTGATAATTTGAACTTTAACCGGATGCATCTAAATAATCAAGGAGTGATTTTTATAGGAGTTTTCATGTTTCATAGAACACAACTATTTCTGCAACTTATTAAACTTTAGATATATCTATAATTTTTACTGTATTCTACCTTTGTGAAAAGCACTATAAACATTTTTTAGGCAGCTTTCTACAGTGAATTTAATGTAGTAAAGTTTCCTAATCAACCTCTAGTTTAACCTAATTATTAAAAAGTCGCGCTCCCCCTCTTTATTTTTAAGTACAATAGCTGATTTTTTTTGACAACAATTACTGTATTGAAATAATTATAAAATGTGCTGTGCCATAACTTAAAAATCATCTTGACTTATTACTTAATGAATAATTCCTTCTAAGGTTTAAGGACTGTACCTTGCCAGTAAATTTGAGTTCTCTCTCAATTTTTCAATTGCTTTTACCAAAGAATTAAGGTTTAAAGCCTCTCCTTTAAAGGAGAAAAAAGAAAAAATTTCCTTTTAGTCAATCCTATCCGTTTTCAAGGAGAGGTAATTATTAATTATTAATTGTTAATTATTAATTGTTAAATAGCTCTTCCCAAGATTTTTCTGGTGCTTCTGCCTGAGTAACAATTTCCACAATTTTATTACAAGCTGCTGGTTGAAATATTGCCTCCACAGAAACTTGTGCTACTTTAGTTCGAGGAATACTACCCTCAAATAAGCGATCAGCAGATTCCATAACAATAGGAAATTGATTATCATCATTTTTCAAACCACCAGGGCGAACAATAGTATAATTAAGACCACTTGTCTGAATATATCCTTCAGCTTGTTTCTTCCAGAACAAAATTAGCCAAAACAAATTTAGGGGATGAAAAAATTTAGACACACATAAGGATGAAACTAAAATAAAACGTTCAATACCCTTCTGTTTAGCAACATCCACTAAATTTTTAGTTCCCACATAATCCACTTTATATGGGCCAGTAAAGTCAAAACTAGGTTTAGCACCCGTAGCACATAACAATACTGTGCTATCTTCAATCGCAGTGTAGAGACCTTGAGAATTCAGGACATCCCCCATTACCAACTCTGCTTCTGGAGGCAAAATTTCTTTAGCTGTTTCTAAGTCACGAACTAGAGCCTTTACAGAAATATCTTGCCTTACTAACTCTTGTACAATCCGACGACCTGTTTGGCCAGTAGCTCCAGCAACGAATACTTTCATTTTTCAATTTATATATAAAAAAGTTCTAAGTTTTAACAGTTTTTGAGGGCAAGTCAGAAGAAAATTTATAGACAGAGTATTTGGATAGCTCTGTGCCTCTATATGCATTTACATCCGGCAGTCAAAGTATCTACGAATTACAGACGCACAAGAATATCTCCAACGAACTTAAATTTGTTTTCTGACTCCTTCTTCAATTTTCAATTACTAACTCTCTAATGTCAAAGATATACCAATAGACAGGCAGGGTGTCGAAATAGACTGATGACGATCTAATATCAGAGGAAATGTTTTTCCCACTTTTCCCTGTTCTCCGCTACAAATATAAATTCTTTGTATAAACTAGATAGGAATTTGGAAATCCTCAAAATATTGGATATAGTGTATACATATATACACGGGAGAGTGAATCATGCATCACAACTTTGCAGGACATCAAACTTTAGAGATGGACAAAAACTTGGTTAGTGATTTCTATGCCAGTTCAGCAAAAACAGACCTCTCAGACACTAGCTCAACTACTTGGTTTAGAACAAAATACAATGACTGCATGAAATTATATGCAGATGTAGATACTGTAGCAAAGCACTTTGCATCTCATCGGAGTTGGTTTTGTCAATGCGCCCATCCGATGAAAGTTGAGCCTCTTGGAGAAAATGGCTATGATTTGTTGATCGGAAAATTTGGTTCTTTTGGATACCAAGTTGAAGCTAGAGTAGGTCTAGAATTAGTGCCACCAGACTCCGCAGGAATATATAAAATCAGAGATGTTCCAGTGCCTAATTATACACCTTCCAGATATCAAGTAAACTTTCAATCAGAAATGAAGTTGATAGAGTTACCCACAGAAAAGTTTTTTACTCACAAGGAGATTCAAAAGTTAGGACTACCTCCTGTAATGACTGGTGCAAAATGGGATTTGGATTTGACCGTAGGTGTAAAATTTCCCCAGTTTATTCGGAAAATGTCCCCTAGTTTGATCCAAAAAACTGGCGATAGTTTATTACTTAAAGTAGTACAACAAGTATCTAGATGTTTGAGTCACAAAACTCAAATAGATTTTCATACCACTCATAATTTACCATTTCCTAAACAAAGGAAAGGCAAGTAGAGATATGGAACTTGAAAATCAGGGAAAAATTTAATCCCCTGATTGATTCCAATCTTTTGCCTTGAATTTGGCAGTTGAAAGCAATCAGGCTTCAGCCAATGGATGAAAACAAGTTGAAGATTTTAATCTCCTGCATACCAAAATATGAGACAATATATTTACAGGAGTAAGAACAAGGTTTGTCCCGATGAACCAATGCTTGTAGGGGTGAAGTTCCCGTCGTCAGGAAACTAGTAAGACTTAATGTTGCTACCAAGAACAAGGCAACAGACAAGCAGGCAGTAAAGATAGGGATTTATAGCTCGCTCCTTGAGTAAAACCACTCTGAAAGAATGAATAATGAAAAGTAAGCGCAAAGCATATGGCATTAATCGTCAGTATGTTAGAGCGTCTAGGTGGTTATTGACTGCCACCACCGACTCATTGTCGGTGACAGCTAAGTGTGAAACGTGGATAATCGTGGTTTTAACCAGATTTGCAACATCCCCTTAGAATCTCTCGTGTTTTAACCGAGAGAGAAGTCAAATCTTACTAATAATCCTTAACAGAATTTGGACTCCCGTTACCGCTTGCCAACTAAAAAGACCAAGAATTGAAACGTTAAGAACAATATGACTGTAGCGAGCCCAATCTTGGCCTTTCTGCATAAAAGGAGTTAAAGACGCAGAGATAGCGATCGCTCCTGTCATACCTAACCCGGCTAAGAGATGAGGGCCAAAGAATAATTTTCCATTATTGATGTAAGTGACGGCCATTCCACCAAGAGACCCTAAAACCATAAAAGCTAAGAGAAAGGAGCCCACTTGGTGATGTTTGATTTTAAATTTAGCAAATTCTTTTTTCTTTTCTGTATCTGTAGCAGTTCTACTATTACGAACTTTAATGCCGAGATATAAAGCGTAAATTGTTAAGGCCAATAGTATCCACATGATGGCGGGATGAAAAAAATTGAGCCATGGTTTAATAGATTCTGGAATTGGCAGATCCATAATTAATCTTCTCTCTAGAATTAGTAAAAAAACTTCATAAAAGTTAGCATAACAGCAAGTTAATCTTATGTGATCTTAAAAACGTAGATTATGGTTGTCGGTATGGCTTCGCAAAAAGAAGAAATTTTCTTAGTCCAGGCTGTTAAAAATGCTAATTTTGCTCAAGTATGTACCTTGCTGGCTCAAAATATTGATGCTAATGCTCAAGCTCTAGATGGTACAACAGCTTTAATGGTGGCCGCAGAAAAGGGCTACAGTCAAATCGCCTCTGCCCTACTAGATAAAGGTGCTGATGTCAACTATATAAGAAAAAAGTTTGGGGCAACAGCTTTAATGTTAGCTGCAGCTCATGGACGGGCGGATATAGTAGAACTTTTGCTAAGTAGGGGTGCTGATGTCAATGCCAAAAATGATGAAGGTAGTTCCCCACTAATGGTTGCTTCAATGAATGGTTATATTGCAGTGGCCAAGCACTTAATTGCTGCTGGAGCTGATGTTAATGTAGTGGATAAAGACCATGATACAGCCTTGAGTTTAGCAACGAGTCAAGGTTATCAAAATTTAGTTACAGTTTTGCTAG
>NZ_CEZPJD010000435.1:0-1286 GCF_983059655.1 Okeania sp. | reverse complement strand
GTTTTGTTAGAAGCAGGGGCAGATGTAAATATTAAAAGTAGAAATGGTGGTACAGCTTTGATGGCTACTGCTGCAGAAGGAAATGTAGCGATCGCTTCTACTCTCTTGGATGCTCATGCTGATGTTAATGCTCAAGATTTAGAAGGAGAAACAGCTTTAAGTTTTGCTGTAGTAGAAAATCATACCGAAATGGTTAAACTACTGCTAAATTATGGGGCAGAAATTGTTACTAAAAATCAAGCAGGCGACACACCTTTATTTGGAGCAATTTTTCATGGTTATACGGATATTGTATCAATTTTATTGAACAAAATAGAAAAGCAAAATTTGGCATCTTTATTGAATAGTAAACATCTTGGAGAAACAGCTTTAACTTTGGCAATATGGCAAAAACGTCAAGAAATTATTAATGTTTTGCTAGATGTAGGGGCAGATGTTAATATTCCTGCTCAAGGTGGCTCTACTCCAATGATGAAAGCAGCTTATCAAGGTGATCTTGAAACATTAAAAATACTCTTAGAAAAAGGAGCTGATATTAATCTTAGGGATGATAATGAAGCGACAGCTTTAATGTGGGCATCATATCAAGGTCATGCCGAAGCCGTAAAACTATTAATTGATTATGGTGCTAATTTAAATGATAAAAATCAAGGCGGTTGTACGGCTTTAATGCTCGCAGAATTTAATGGTTATCAAGATATTATCAGGTTACTTAAATAATGCTGGGTTGTAATACCAAATTCATTTCTAAGTTGTATAGAATAATATTCCGAGCAGAGTTGACTGTAGCTCAAGACATACAAGTTAATAAGTTTCATCATTCTGTGCAGCCTCAAATGAAATTGGTATGACGTTGAATTATAGAAGGCAACTCTTAATCCCACATTCCCACAAAATGTAGTTATAGAAGAAGGAGCCAGGAGACAGCAATTGTGAAGAAAATCATAGCTGCCGTGATTGGGCAATCAATCAAGTAAGTATTTATGCTGAATTAGGGCTTGCTGATTAAATATGACACGCATTGACTGATAAAGGTAAGTGCCTTTTTAGGTATTGAAAAAGTACAAGGTTTTCGTTGTCGGTAGCTCAAAAAGTTAGGATTTTGGACTGACTATGGCAGAAAAATCAAGGGATAATTCTTTCTACTGCCTCCTCGCTCCCATACCCATTTCTCCTGTATCCTGTCTCCTGTCTCCTACAAAGAGCAAAAAGACTTTATGAGCGCAAACCCTATAGAAGCCATTTGGAATATTAGCTAATGTTGGGTTTTTAGGCCAAGAAGTGAG
>NZ_CEZPJD010000434.1:2319-6489 GCF_983059655.1 Okeania sp. | reverse complement strand
AAATGCTTTTGGGTTGCCCATACTAACTGTAGTCTATCCATGTGAAAAGCGCTAATAGATGCCTTCGTTGATTCTGCTTTGTATAATTTACAAAGTGGTAAAATGTACTACTTGCACTCTAGTACTTTATATTGATTGACATAAGTAGATTAATACTTAGCAATAAAGTCATTTGTCAGTAATACTTTCATTAAAACTAATACTCTCCTAGTTAATGAAATTTAGTATTATTACTAGGCCCAGAAAGTAGTAAATTGTAGGTAGTATACCTATACAAAATAATCAGTGTATTTTTTCCTAAAATAAATTTGCTTAAACTACCTCTGGGAAAGGAATATTATTTAACAGTAAATATATAAAAAATATATAAATAATTTGGTGTCCACAATTGGTAGGGAGTTTAATCCCCAATAATATTGAACCTAAAATTTTATTTTGTAATTTTATACTTATGATGCCATGTCTAATGAAACAGGTCTATTTTTAAACTCACAGATTGAGAAAGCAATTGAGCGAAATCCCCTAATAGTTACTCCAGATATTTTACTGACTGAAGCAATAAATCATCTAAGTCAAGCTAGGGAGCAAAATGAGGAAATTAATCCAGTGGCAAAATCAAATCAATGTATAGAGCCAAGCAAGCTATCGAGTTGTTTATTAGTAGTAGAAAATAATCAACTATTAGGAATACTAACCGAGCGAGATATAGTACGCTTAATTGCCCAAGAAATTTCTATAGAAAATGTGAAAATAAATGATGTGATGACTCGGAAGTTGATTACAGTAGTTGCTTCAGAGGTCAAAGATATTTTTACAATTGTCAATTGTTTTCGGCAGCATAAAATTCGTCATCTACCAGTATTATCCAAAACAGAAGAATTAGTAGGTTTGATTACAGTAGCAAGTCTCCGCAATTCTCTAAAATCAGTCGATCTACTCAAACATCGACAGGTGAAAGAAGTGATGACTACCGATGTTATTCATGGATCGCTTGATTTATCTATATTTGCTTTGGCAGAAAAAATGGCAAAGTATCGAGTTAGTTGTATAGTAATAGTCCGCACAGATCCACAACAGATACTATATCCTATTGGAATTGTCACAGAAAGAGATATTGTGCAATTTCAAGCACTGGGAATGAATGTTAAACAATTCAGAGCTTCAGAAGTTATGAGTACACCTTTAGAGAGTTTGACTCCGTTTGATAGCTTATGGAAAGCTCATCAACAAATGCAAAGGTTGCGAGTACGACGATTAGTAGTATGTGGTAGTGATGGTCAATTGTTAGGTATAGTCACGCAAACTAGCTTGTTGGAAAATCTGAATACTGTAGATATGTATGGAATGATTCAGATATTGCAACAGGAAGTCGATCGCCTACAAACTGAGAAAATTGAGATGTTGCATCGCAATAATAATCATCTAGAGCAACAGGTACAGCATTTGCAAGAATCAGTACATAAACTGGAGCAACGCAACCATGAAATGGCAACTATTAACCAAATGATAGATTTTTTACAAGCTTGCGAAAAAATTGAAGATGCGAATAAATTGCTAGCAGAATTTATCAAAAAATTGTTTCCAGGCTTTTCTGGCAGTGTTTTATCGAGAGATGAAGATAACAATAAATTTGAAAGTGTCAGTCATTATGGCAATGTAGCAGATGGCGAAATGTTGGTTGAATTTAATCATTGTTGGGCATTGCGCCATCAACAAATTCATATTGCTAGCAATAATCAACCAGAATTATTTTGTCGTCATACTTATCAGGAGCCTCAACTTACTGCAACTATTTGTATTCCCCTCTTAGCTCAAGGTGAAGCTTGGGGGATATTTTATCTACGAACCGAACAACCTGAAGGAATTAGTAGCTATCAACAACAGTTAGCTCATACTGTCGCTGAACAAATTTCTTTAGCACTGTACAATCTTAAACTTAGAGAAAAATTAAGAAATGAAAGTATTCGTGATTCCCTAACAGGTTTATTTAATCGACGCTATTTAGATGAATCTCTCAAGCAAGAAATTATCAAAGCGAAACGTTATCAACAAACTCTAAGTATTATCATGGTAGATATCGATCGCTTTAAACAGTTTAACGATACTTATGGTCATGATGTAGGAGATCTTGTGCTCCAAAAAGTAGCAAATTTTTTACAGAAACAAGTTAGAAAATATGATATTGTTTGTCGTTACGGTGGAGAAGAAATGACTGTGATATTAACTAATATTCCTCTAGAAATTGCTCACAAAAGAGCAGAAATGATGTGTTCAGGAGTGAGGAAATTATCACTAAAACATCAGGGAGAAACTCTGCCAAATATTACTGCTTCTCTAGGAGTTGCTTGTTTTCCTCTACATGGAAATACAGGAGAAAAAATTATTCAACGGGCTGATGAGGCTTTGTATCAGGCGAAGAAAACAGGGCGTAATCGAGTTGTTTTGTATCAATTAAAACCGTAGATTGAATTTTGATTTGATTTGATGATTTTTTAAATTAAGAAATATTAAAAAAAACTGAATTAAGCATAAAGAAATAAGTCATATATAAATATGTAGAGGCATAACATAAATAAGCAACCTTATTTAATGAACTACAATCAAATTAAGCCCAATGAAAATAGGTCATTTCAGCGAAAAGTTAGCTTCCTACGGAGGAGCTACACTAACGGCTATCAGTCAAATTATTGTAGTAGTTAACTCATTATTATTTGTAACAATTAATCCGGAATTATATGGTGGATTGTTCGATAAAATTAAGCAGTTGAAAATAGAAAATCCTAGCTGTCTGGAGTGTGATATCAAAATAGCTGAATGGAAAAAGAAGGAAGAAGTCATAATACTTTAGCTAGAATTTGACAGGCGATCGCTAGTGTCGGTGCAAATTTAACTATAAAATTTGTTGGCACTAGCGAGCAACTCCCCTATAAAATTAAATCTAGTTGAATACTTATTGTATAGTTATTTGATTTTTGGAGATGTCTATTAATTATTTCAATATTGAATCTCCCCACTCCTCCACTCCCCCACTCCCCCACTCCCCCACTCCTCCACTCCCCTACTCCTTTACCCGGACATGATATTACTGTGCTTGTACTGCCGGAGTAGATTTTGCCTCCCATTCAAAGGCAGTATATTTCCCACCTAAAGCTTCTACTATTGTTCGAGTATTAGACACTAACATTTTAACGTAACTATCTCCTTCGCTCCCTGAAGCGCCGATAGAATCTGAATATAACTCTCTTGGCGCTAATTTCACTCCTGCTTCCTGAGCTACAGTTGCGATTAACTGAGGATTAATTGTTGTCTCCGCAAAAATAGCAGGTACTCCAGTTTTCTTAATTTCCTCTGCCAAATTTTTCACCGTCTTGGCACTGGGTTGCTCTTCGGTACTCATGCCAATTAAAGTTCCTGTCATTTTTAAACCATAAGCTCTCACATAATATTCAAAAGCATCATGAGTCGTCACCAGTCGGCGCTTACTTTCTGGAATAGTTGCTATTTGTTCGCTAATCCAAGTATCAACTGCTAGTAATTCTTCAGTTAGTCTCGCTGCATTCTCCGTAAACAGGTCTCGATCTTCCGGCGACAACTTAATCAAAGCATCCCGAATCCCATTTACCATCAAAATTCCATTTTTCGCATCACCCCAAACATGGGGGTCTGGCACTAACTCGCCCTGATCTGGATTTTGTAATGGTGTTACCTTTTCTCCTACTGCCAATTTTTCGGCTTTTATACCAGCAGCATTCATCAGTTTAATTAAACCAGGTTCTAAATTGTAGCCATTGTAAACAATTAAATCTGCTTCCTCAAAAGCCACACTATCATCAGGCACAGGTTCATAAATATGGGGGTCAGCTCCAGGTTCCATAATTCCTTGATGTTCAATTTCATCCTCGCCTATTTTTTCTGTCATATCGGCAATGATGGTGCTAGTAGAAACTACTTTAGGTTTTTTTTCATTACCGTCTGAAAATGGGGCAGCACAGCTACTTATCCATAATCCCAATAAAACTCCTAATGCTGGCCACAACTTTTGTGGGAAACCTTGAGTAGAAATACTGCTTAATTTCATTTTCATTTTAATTGACAATTTTTCATATTCCTTTCATAATGTATATCATATTGTTTTCATATTTTTGATATAGCAGAAGAAAGAAGGTATCC
>NZ_CEZPJD010000434.1:0-2219 GCF_983059655.1 Okeania sp. | reverse complement strand
AAAGTATTACTTTGTCTGATTTTTAAACTGTCCTCACCTTTGTTTCGACTGCTATATTCCAGAACAGATTTTTGATGCACACCTTTATTTAAAGTTCTTTTTTATCGAATCTTCCTTCTTGAGTTATAGAAAGGGGAATAGTTATATCAAGTCTCATTAAGAACGCCATAATAAAAATCTTTTCTCCGATAAATTTTTCCCTGTTCCCTGTTCCCTGTTCCCTGTTCCCTGTTCCCTAAATTTTTTATTGTGGGTATTCAAAGAAACATGATGTTAGGGAATATTTCCAGGAATCAAAAGCGATAATGTATAGGAATTCAAATTAATGAATCAAACTAAAATTACAGTAAGTCATTTAAGAGTCCATTATCGTACCGTTGAAGCGTTACGAGACATTACCCTACAGGTACAAGCAGGAAAATTAACTGGTATTATTGGACCAAATGGTGCGGGTAAAAGTACCCTTTTGAAAGGAATGTTAGGGTTAATTCCTGTAAGTGAGGGTTCTGTTATCTATAATGACAAATCTCTTTCAGAGCAGTTAAAAGTAATTGCTTATGTACCTCAGCGGTCGCAAATTGATTGGACTTATCCGGCCACTGTCTGGGATGTGGTGATGATGGGGCGGATAGTAAAAACAGGTTGGTTTCGTCGCTTTTCTACGGTGAGTCGGCAGATAGGGATGGAGGCATTGGCCAGGGTGGGGATGGATGGTTATCGCGATCGCCCCATTGGTCAACTTTCTGGTGGCCAGCAGCAACGAGTATTTTTAGCACGGTCATTAGCTCAAGAAGCTGATATTTTTTGTTTTGATGAACCATTTGTTGGGGTTGACCAGAAAACCGAAAATATTATTTTTGGGATTTTTCACGAATTAGCAAATGCTGGAAAAATTGTCATAGTTGTTAATCATGATTTAGGGGAATCTATTACTAATTTTGATGATTTGATTCTGTTAAATAAAGAGTTAATTGCTGTTGGCGATCGGCAGGTTGTATTGCAGGAAGAAAATTTATATCGTGCTTATGGAGGTAAAGTTGTTTTCTTTTCAGAACCTTTAGCAAAAATTGCTTAACTAGCTATTAGCTATCAGCTATCAGCCTAAAAATTTGTGCTTATGTAATAGACATCTCCAATAATAAAAAATAAAATCAATTATCCCATAGAAATTATCAATTATTTCTCCCTACTCCCTCTTTTGGAGGAGACATCTAATGGTATCTGAGAAGCTTGGGTTTAAATTCTCGACTTCTATAAGTTGTTTAATATGTATAATACCAATTTCCATCTATTATTGCTATACTTGAACAGTACTTCAGTTATTAACTAATTAGCATAAGTAAAATTACTTTTTTACTAATTTCAGCTCAGTTAATGTTAATTATTCTTTTGTTTGCTTCTCCCCAACTCCCCAACTCCCCTGCTCAACCAAGTGTAGAAAAGTTTTTGATAAATGGTATAATTAATGCAGCAGTTTCCGAAGTTATGAGGTACAGTTGTTTTTATTCTTTTCTGTTCCCTGTTCCCTGTTCCCTGTTCCCTGTTCCCTATTCCCTATTCCCTATTCCCTAGCGTGTAGCGATATAAAATTGAATGTTAATCAATATCGATCGAACTCATCCACAACTCCTAGAAGGTTTAGATATTTGGTTACGCCTAGGCTTAATTTCCGATGATGAAGTTAGAAAACTATGCCAAAAATATTTAAGTTCTCCACTACCACAACCACAAGTTATCGAAACTAAACCCACATTAGTAACTAATATCCAAACAACTCAAAAAGAAATAGATTTACGACCTACTACCTCTAATACTTCCACCAAAAAATCTTCTAATTTAATCGCTCAATTATTACAGTCATTGATGGCAGAAATCAGCCTCCGATGGCTACTTTTTTTAGGTTTATTTATGGTGGTAGTATCTTCTGGATTACTTGCCGCTAGTCAATGGGAAAAATTTCCACCCACCGGACAATATTTAGTACTTTTGGCATATACATTATGCTTTTGGGGAGCGACATTTTGGACTAGAAAAATAGGTGGTTTGCGGTTAACTTCTGAGACATTACGATTGGTGACATTACTATTAGTACCTGTAAATTTTTGGGCAATAGATGGTTTAGGTTTGTGGGGCAATATTGGGGAATGGTTAATAGTAGCGATCGCTTCTCTGTTGCTAACTAGTATAATCATTTACTTTGTTGAAGAAGGAAGAAGGAA
>NZ_CEZPJD010000433.1:0-6531 GCF_983059655.1 Okeania sp. | reverse complement strand
CTGAGAATTATTACGTTTTCCTGCATATCCTACCCATGTTTTACTGGCAGATTTAATTTCTTTTTTATTGTCTATAACTTGCTCGCCGTTAGGAGCAAATAATTGATAATGCTCTATATCTCCAGGCAAGACACCGTATATTTGTACCCAAAATATTAATGCTGCAATATCTCCAGGTAAAACTGTGTCGTAAAATTTGCCTTTCCATAAATCATCCATAGTAGGTGCTTCCCCAGCAAACCCAGTCCGAATAATACCAGTTGGTTTATAACTCAACGGTTGTTGCCAAATTGGGTTACGAGCAGTATTACAACCACTCTCAGCATTAACTCCCACAAATGGATCTACGATTTCTCCCTGATATCTAAAACTCAAATGTACATGAGGAAAAGAAGCTAAACCAGATTCTCCTACCATTCCTAATTGAGCACCTGCTTTCACAACTGTTCCTGGTTTAACGACAACGCTATTATTGCGGAGATGGCAAGACTGAGTTTCCCAACCATTACCATGATCTATTACAACTCCGTTACCGCATTCAATACCATCAACTGCTTCTTTATCTGCCTGATTTTTTACGCGTTTGTCAGGTATTCCATCTCGCACTCTTAATACTTTACCTGGAGCTACTGCTGCTACAGTTACACCTCTAGCCATTGTTTTTTCATCCGGTATAGCAAAGTCTGTTCCTTTGTGGCCGTCGTAGGTTTGCCTACCGCAGCCAAAATCTACTGCTTTTGGACTGGGGTCGCGATCGCTGTACAATAAAATAAAGCAATCTTTGTCTAAGTTACATTTTATGGGTAGGCCAAACTTGGAGTTTTGTACTTGAGCAATAGAATTGTCAATAATAGAATTTTCAAAGAGTGCAGTATTGGCATTAGCATTGTAGCTGGCTAATATTATGACTAATATTGTGAGGAAGGTGTAAAAATATTTTTTCAGTTTCATAAGTTTTTTATCCTCTAAAACTTATCGTTAGTTTAACAATAGACAACTCTAGAAAAGAGCTAGTAGGGAGTTATATCAAATCCGCCTAATTGCACATAGATCCAATAACGTCATAATTAGGATTTTAAGCTATTAGACATCTCCAATAATAAAAAATAAAATCAATTATCCTACATAAATTATCAATTATTTCCCCCCTACTCCCTACTCCCTACTCCCTACTGGAGATGTCTATTGATTGTGAGGTTATTTAACCGGATTTGATATTACAGCGCTTTTTAAATTAATGAACCACATCTTCACAAGCAAAATCTTGTAGGGACGTTCCATGGAACGTCCCTACTGTGGTTTACCCAAATGAAAACCGCTGTCAGAGGCAATAACTAATAATTCTCTTCTGCATCAATTATTTCTCCCTGTTACCTGTTACCTGTTCCCTAATTAACATCAAAAATATGATAACCCCATGCAGGTAAATCCAAATATAAACCTCGTGAAACTAAATTATCTCCCAAGCGATCGTAACTAATATCACTCATTAAATCTTGTAGTCGATACGTTTCACCTCTGAGACTCTCAAATGGCAACTTAACATAACATTGCCCTCGATAAGAAGCATAGTTAACAGTTATCAACAATAGTCGCTCATCTTTTCCTTCCCAACTGAAAGCAATAAAATTATTCCATGTAAAATTTCCTTCCCATGCAGCAACACATTCAAGTAATTGCCAATTTCCCTCATGGAAAATATCCAGAGCTAAAGAATCTAATAATTGATGGTAAAACCTATCTATATTAGGAACAGTAGCTTCTTCAGGAGCATAACATAAGTGCATCGAAATTTTGTTAGACCAACCTTGTAACTGACCTTGATGGAAAAAACGTAAACCAGGGGTAAAATAAGTCAAAATGGCAGCAGCTTCATGAACTCTTGGTGGAAAATCTGCATTTGCCCTGGGTTCATCGTGATTTTCCATAAACCTTGCTAATTTATTTTGAAAATCAAGACCAGCATAAAGATGCTCTCTGACTGGAAGTGCCTGTTGTTGATGGAGGCGATCGTATAACCGTTTATCATAAGTGAAATTAAATCCTAGCTGTTGCAATTCCCACTCCAAATCCCAATATACTTCTGCCATAAAGATAAAATCTGGATATTGCTGTTTAATTTGGGAAATTGCACCAGACCAAAACGGTTGCACTGGAATACCCCAAGTCTGCTCAAAAATATTTGGCAATATTAGCATTGCCATATCACAGCGAACACCATCGCACAAATGAGCAATATTGAATAACTCTGCTAACATTCCCTCCTGTAATTTGGGGTTGCCGTAGTTCAGTTGCAAAGTATCAGACCAACCTGGAAAATAAGGGTCTCTTCCATGAGCAAATATTTGGCTACCTGTTGGCAATTCTATTCGTATATAGTTTTGGGGTTCTCGTTCAATATCGGCCTGGGTTCCCTGAACATAAAAGTCAGGATTTGTTTGTACCCAAGGATGATCGGGAGCGGTATGGTTGGGGACAAAATCAAGCATGAGTTTTAGTCCCTTTTTATGGAGGCGATCGCGCAGTCGTAACATAGCTGCATTGTCACCTAGATTTTCATGGACATGATAACCAGTTACCGCAAAACAAGACCCGCAAATATAATCTTCTTGGAACTCATCACCAAAAAGTTCTATAGCTTCTTTTCGCACATCAGGATTTGCACGAGAGATATTTCGCGCCATTATTCCCGTTTGCCAAACTCCTAAAAAGTATACCCAGTTAAATCCCAAGTTTACTATTTGGTCCAACTCTGTATCGGGAATATCATCTAAGGTGAGACGACGACCAAACTTTTGGGACAGTCTATTGAGCCAAACACGGGTGTTTATTTGATATAGGGAAGGATTAATCATATAGAACCTATTTGAAAGTTTTAAACTATTTATAACATCTTGAACTTGAAAGCAAAGCTGAAAATATAGCGCTGTGCGCAGGCAATAGGCAGTAGGCAATAGCGGTCAGACCCCGCGTCGCCGCTAGGCGCAAGGGAATGCTGACCAAGAGAGGCAGTAGGGGAGATAAAAAGCTTATGATATAAAACTTTTAGGGCGTTGCTGAATTAGGGTATGATTTTGCCCCCCGAGCAAGCCAATTTTGGGGGGGATAAAACTCTAAAAGTCCCCCAGAATTGGGGGATGCGCGGGGGCATGGAGAAGGTTATTGATCTTATATCTAATATCAAGTTGGTATTGTTTCAATACAACGCTCCCACATAAGATGTCCAGTCAAGCGTTTGTCACTCACCTTAAAGGAAGGTGTAGTTAATAATAAATAATTTTCTGTAAATTCAAAGAAACGTTCTTGGTTTGTACCAACCCAATTAGGAAATAAAGAGGCTTCAACATGGTGAATTACTTTTTTATCCTTAATTTCATAGCTACCACAATAAGAGATATATGTTTCCATCGCATTAGCTTTCTCCTGTGTACTTCCTCCCAAAAAATCTACAGAGGAAAACTTGGGACGCTTTGCAGTCATAATTACCGCTGACATATATCCATCTTCTGTATACATTAGATATCCGATTGTATCTTTACCGTATGGGTAGCTTACTTCACCATTTGCATCTTTTAGTTCAAAAGACAGCAGTCGCCAAGTTCCAACAAATCGATTTTGTACCATTTTATATCATGTCCGGTTGAATAGTTAAACTTTGGAGGAGGGAAGGCAGAAGGCAGAAGGGAAAGAAAAGTTCACAGGGTAATGGTTTTTTTTATAACTAATTATCCGGACATGATTTTAGTTCCTGATTTTGTTTTGCAACAGAACTATTTCCTGCTACCTAACTCCCATACTCCCTAAGCACGAAAATCATAGTCTAATTAAGCAGCACCACTTATTTATAATATTTATTTTTGGCATTGCATAATTGTGGGATGATTTTATAAGAGAGGATCGACTATCATCCCCGTGTCTCCGTGTCTCCGTGTCCCCGTGTCGGTCTCAATCATCCCAGTATTCAGCAACGCCTATTTTTTGGTCTGCGTTCATCCAACTTCCGATATACATCTCGCAATTCAACATTATGTTGGGCTAGAGCAACTAAAGTATGGTAAAACAAATCTGCTACTTCCGAAGCGATCGCCTCTTTCTCATCATCTTTACACGCCATTACCACTTCTGCTGACTCTTCCCCAATTTTCTTTAGAATCTTATTATCTCCCCCGGCAAATAATTTACAAGTATAAGAAGCTTCCTGGGGGTTGTCGCGACGATCGCAAATAACATCAAAAAGCTGAGATAACATATCTGCCCGTGGCTTAACAACTTCTCCATCCACCTGATGAAAACAACTCCTCTCCCCCTTATGGCAGGCAATATCTCCGACCTGTTCAACTCCCACTAATAAAGTATCGCTATCACAGTCGTAGCGTATCCACTGAACATTCTGAAAATGACCAGAAGTTGCCCCTTTATGCCAAAACTCCTGACGAGAACGACTCCAAAACCAAGTTTGTGCTGTTTCTAGAGTTTTTTGCAATGATTCCTGATTCATCCAGGCCATCATCAATACTGTACCATCTAAATAATCTTGAACAATAGCAGGCACAAGTCCTTGTTCATTGTAACGAACCTGCTCCACTGGAATCGATTGACTTAAAGCTACTGGTTCGGAGGTAGACATAATTCGCCAAAAAAATTTATTTGTACACTCGAAGTCTAGGATATCTTCTGAGTATTTTCTGAATGTTTAATTTTAAGTTTTAATTTATTTTTGATTTTTGTTATCATACAATGAATAAATTGTCAAAAAAAGCTTCATAATTCTCCAAGATTAACTATAAATATGCCCCTAGGGCAATGATACAATTACCTAAATATACATAAACGAAGGCACTTATGCTAGGGGCAGAGGGCACAAGGAAAAATTGGATTGGGGTTTATGCCCCACTCAATTATAGGCAATGCGAAGGGCGGGGTTTGGTCACGGGCATAGGTCAGGAGTAAGAATTTCCTTCTTCCTTCTGCTTACTGCCCTCTGCCTTTCCTAATAAGGTTTATTTGAATTTGGTGATAACATAAAGTCCCCCGTAGGGATTGAAACAAAAACAAAATAAGGAGATTAACTTGGTAGTTACTAAACTCAACACAACTAAATCAGAAGAAATTTTTGCAGCAGCCCAAAAACTCATGCCTGGGGGAGTAAGTTCCCCGGTCAGAGCATTTAAGTCTGTTGGTGGCCAACCAATAGTATTTGATCGAGTCAAGGGAGCATATATTTGGGATGTTGATGGCAATCAATACATTGACTATGTTGGTACCTGGGGACCAGCCATCTGTGGTCATGCTCACCCAGATGTATTAAATTCTCTCAAAGAAGTTCTAGAAAAAGGTACCAGCTTTGGCGCGCCCTGTGCTTTAGAAAATATCTTGGCTGAAATGGTTATTGATGCTGTACCTAGCATTGAAATGGTCCGTTTTGTCAATTCTGGTACAGAAGCTTGTATGGCCGTATTGCGTTTAATGAGAGCTTTTACAGGTAGAGACAAAGTCATAAAATTTGAAGGTTGTTATCATGGCCACGCTGATATGTTCCTAGTTAAAGCTGGCTCTGGTGTGGCAACTCTAGGTCTGCCTGACTCTCCTGGAGTCCCTAAGTCTGTTACTAGCAATACCCTAACAGCTCCCTACAACGACTTAGAAGCAGTTAAGCAACTCTTTGCCGACAACCCTGACCAAATTTCCGGTGTTATCCTCGAGCCAGTAGTTGGTAACTCTGGATTTATTACTCCAGATGCAGGTTTCTTGGAAGGGTTACGGATGATTACTCAAGACAATGACGCTCTACTGGTTTTTGACGAAGTCATGACTGGCTTTCGTATTGCTTATGGTGGCGCTCAGGAAAAATTTCAGGTTACTCCAGACCTAACAACTTTAGGCAAAATTATTGGTGGTGGTTTACCTGTAGGAGCTTATGGTGGTCGCGAGGATATTATGTCAATGGTAGCTCCAGCAGGCCCAATGTATCAAGCAGGTACTCTGTCTGGTAATCCCCTAGCTATGACTGCTGGTATTAAGACTCTGGAGTTACTAAAAGAAAAAGGTACTTATGAACAGTTAAATAAAATTACTAAAAGACTTGCTGATGGTTTGTTAGAGATTGGTAAAGAAACTGGCAATCCTATTTGTGGTGGGAATATCAGTGCAATGTTTGGTATCTTTTTCAATAAAGGCCCAGTTCATCATTATGATGATGCCAAAAAGTCTGATTTGAGCAAGTTTACTAAGTTCCATCGTGGAATGTTAGAGCGAGGAATTTATCTAGCACCTTCTCAGTTTGAAGCAGGTTTTACTTCTTTAGCTCACACAGAGGAAGATATTGACCAAACTTTAGCTGCAGCAAAAGAAGTTATGTCTAATCTTTAATATACTTCCGACGTTTCGCTTTAGCGACAACGCGAGATTCTTAAATTCACAAAGGAGTTGAAGTTTATTGAGTAGTGTCCTAACCTAAATCCTTAGTGCCATAAAAGTTTTCAAATGGGTAATTGATGATTTTTAAGTTGATCATTACCCATTAAACATCTC
>NZ_CEZPJD010000432.1:0-6534 GCF_983059655.1 Okeania sp. | reverse complement strand
TTCCGCACGAGCAATTGAATTATAAGTTCGATCCACAGCATCAACATTAACAGAGATGGAGGTAATACCCCACCTGATTAAATTATCTATTATTTCTGGATATAAAGCAGGGGCATCACCACAAATAGAACAGGGAATACCACAAATTTTAGCCTGAGAAATTAATTGTTTAATGGCTCTCATTACTGCTGGATGACGACTATCAAAAGCACTTGTCATTTGTTCTTCTTCTCGGTCTACACCTAACAATAATTGAGTTAAATCATTAGTGCCAATAGCAATACCCCGAACTCCAGCTTTAACATATTCAGGTAGTAAGAATAAAACTGATGGTACTTCTGCCATAATCCAAATTTGGAAATGATTGGGTTGATTTTTCCACTTAGTTTGAATGCGACTCTGACAAAATTGAAATTCTTCTACAGAACGTACAAATGGTAAGATTAAATGAACGTTAGTATAACCCAATTCATATATTTGAGATAAAATATCTATTTCTAAATCTAGTAAACTTGGTTCTAGCAAATAACTAAATGTACCATGTCGTCCTAGTATAGGATTAGAATAATTAGTCCAATGATTATGAAGATTTAGGTCAGTCTGGTTATCTTGGTTTCTAGAATAATTAGTTATAAATTCTTCTGGAATTTTAGTAAATACTTTTTCCCCATCGCTAGAGTTAAATAATCCTAAATCAAGAGACCGATAAAAGACTGGTTTTGGAGTAAAAGCTGCAGCAAATTTACTAAGCTTTTCCACCATTAGACCAACCAATTCTGATTGACGGCCTTGTTGTATCCACCATAAAGGATGATGATTTTCTAACAGTTCAATAGCCATTAACTCTGACCGTAATAATCCTACTCCATCTATCAGTGAATCTTGAACTTTTTTAATTGAATTAATTTGACTTATATTAACGAAAAGTTTAGTTCCTATTGGCGGTAAATTTGGATTTTTCAGAGAATTTTCTACTACTGGTGTCTCAAGTTTATGAGGATCGTAATTATCTTCTTTTGCTAGATATATTGCCCCATTATTACCATCAATTAATAAATGGTCGCCTGTTTTAATTATATTGGTAGAATTAGTCGCTCCTACAATAGCAGGAATCCCAATTTCTCTAGCTAAAATTGCAGCATGACTTGTGATGCCGCCCTGTTCAGAAATAATTCCAGAAACTTTTTTCAGTAATGGTAAATAACTCGGAATAATTACAGGCACAACTAAAATTGCTCTGTCAGGAAATTTTTCTACTTCTGGAGGAATATTTTTAATAACTATAGCTTTAGCTGTTACTTTTCCTGATGATGCTACTATGCCTTTGACTATAGGATGTTCCGTATTAGGAATAGATATTGATTTTTCTTCTTTTGCTGATTGTGGCAATTGTGCCAAAATTTTATCCTCTTGTGGAAATCTTTCAAAATCTGTAATTAAGAGTTCAACTTTTGCATCATTAGACCTTTGGGAAAAACTCCATTTTACTCCAAAATTAGTACCAATATTATTGGCGATATCTTGAGTTAATTGAATTAATGATTGTAATTGCTTTTCCTCTAAAACAAATTCTTTTTGTAGTTTTTCTGGCAATAAAAAAATTTGCAGTGCTGGTAAAGTTTTGGGAAGAGGAATTTGAGTATGATAATTTCCGTGCCATGTATTTGTATCGCTAACTTTAATAATTCTTCCATCAAGGTTATAAGCGATAATTTTATTACCTAATTTTTTGTTTTCTACGGTGCAATTTTCAGCAGAAATAATATAAGAATCAGGGAGAACTTGTCCCCGATTAATGGATACTCCTAAACCATGAGTTGCTTTAATTTTCCAATTATTAGTAAAAGCCTGAATATCTCCAGAAGCGATCGCTGACTGTACGGGTTGTACTATAACTACTGGTTGAAGTTGTGGAATTTCAACTTGCTGACTATGCCAGTATAATAAACTTTTAGCATTAAATATTTCTGCCCAAGCTTGTTTAATTCCTGGGACAAATTCTTCCGGTCTAGCTTGACAAATTATTGGCTCTAATATACCTACAGTTTTCAGGTGAGGAGATACTAAGTCAAGCTGAAAAATTAATACTTCGGCATTGAGATTTTTAATAGCAGATTCTAGAGATAATAATAATTCGGATGGTAAATCAGTAGATACAATATTGTAGTTAATTGATTGAGAAATTTGTTGTAATTGTTGATAGTCATTGACATTAAAATGTAAAGTAGAATTGGGGAAGTCAAGTAATAATTGGTCTGACCAATCAATATTTTGTAAAAATTGCCAAAAGCTATTTGCTGGAATGACAAAACCAGGAACAATTGGATAACCTTGCTCCATGAGATGAGCTAAATAAAAAGCTCTTTCTCCCACTGTTTTCCAGTCTGAGGATTTAATTTTATCTAGCCAGTAAAACTTATGCACAAAACTATTGATTTGCTGACATCAAATGTTAAAAATAATGTAAGCATTTAGCATTTAGCCATCAGCTATCAGCTATTGCTTTTAACTTAGGATAAAAGCTTTATTAATGTCTTACTACAAAAGTTGTCTCCCTTGCCCTTAAAGTCTATTTAAATTTAAATACTGTCCTTAAGAAGAGAGGCTTGTTGCTGATAGCTGACAGCTAATAGCTGTTTGCGCACCAGTCCGCAGGAAATGCTTACAAAATAATAAATAGGAGTCTCTAGATTTATATCATTTCCGGATAATTAGCGATCAAAAAACTTGGGTACATCTCAGTTTTGAATAAAGCCAAAAATTTATCGCTTTTAGGCAACAGCTCCGAAAGGCAACAGGCAACAAGAAACATATAGGAAAATAGTATTTTTGCAAATATTAGATCCACCTAAAAACTTTCTCCTCTTTATACCTAAAAACTTCCTCTTCTTCCCTCCCGACTCCTGAAAACTGACTCCTCCCTTATTATTGATAATTTATTCATAACTATAGCAATATGATTTGAGTTGTGAGATATTGGAAACTTTTAGGCAACAGGGAACACCGGAGCTGGGAACACAGAAGAAGAAAAAAACGTATCATATGAATATAATAATTGATATATTCCATACTTTTAAGGAACACCTCAATTCTCACAACTGATTCCTGATTGCTATATTTAACCGGACATGATATTACCTAGTTGCTCAGTATCCAACATATTTTTACCCAATAATTAGTAATTAATAATTGATAATTAAATAATTCGCGCCTTGAAGCCTCCCCTTTTAAGGGGAAAAAAGCGGTCTATCTTCGCAGCGCACCCGTTGGGTGGGATGGCGATCTTCGGAGCTGCTCTGCAAGAGCCGGTCTCCTCGCCATATCCAATCGACCAAGAGAAGAAATAATATTTCCTTATGTTCAATTCCGTAGCGGTTTTAACCTTCTTGTAATTATCAATTATCCATTATCAATTATCCATTAATGAACTAACTCTAATTCTATAATTCTATTAGTAAATAATTTTGTATCAGAGTAATAGTAAATTGGTAACAGATAAACATAATAAACTATTTAATATTTTAGACTTTTTAAAGGTTCTTCACCATGATTAAATTTTTCTGGAGAAAAATACTTAAACCATTTCTGAATATATTTCTTAAGTCTAACTGTCCTCTTTGTCAGAGACCAGCAGACAGAGAGTTTTGTAAATATTGCGAAAGACAAGTTTGGCAATGTCAATTTCCTCATGGAGGACAAACATTTCCTGGAAAGGTTCCAGTATTTATCTGGGGCGAGTATAAAGATAGTCTCAAACGAGCGATCGCTGCCATGAAATATCAGGATAACCCACAGATAGCAAAACCTTTGGGATATTGGTTAGCAGATGGGTGGTTAAATTCCCCACTTTGTAAAAAGCAAGTAGGGACAAAAACTCTTGACAAAATGGTAGTTGTACCCATTCCGATGCACAAAAAGAAACTGAAAGAGCGAGGTTTTAATCAAGCGGAATTATTGGCAAAAAGTTTTTGCGAATTGACTGGTTCGCAGTTACGGCGAAATGGCCTGGAAAGAGTAAAACAGACCCAAGCATTATTTAGTTTGTCCAAGGGAGAGAGGTTGGAAACAGTTAAGGATGCTTTTACTATAGGGAACGATTTCCGCAGGAGTCGTCCCCGTAGTTTAGTTTTGTTAGTAGATGATATTTATACAACAGGTGCAACGGTGAATTCTGCAATTAAGGTTTTGCAGAAAGCAGGTATTAGAGTTGTGGGAGTTTTAGCGGTCGCGACTACAAAGAAACCAAGTCCTCGTAGGGGAGTGGGGGAGTGGGGAAGTGGGGGAGTAGGGGAGTAGGAAAGAAACCGAAATACATCCTCATTTCTTTTGTCTTTTTCTTCCCTATTCTCTGTTCCTTAAAACAAACGAATTTTGTACCTTACAAACATAGTAATTGCTATATTGGCGCTAATAAATCCTATCAAATAAATTTTCTTAATTAGCTATGCTCAGAAAAATAGACCGGAATATTTGGGTTGCCGAGCAACCTTTCAGATTTTTGGGATTAGATGTTGGTGTAAGGATGACCGTAATTAGTTTAAAAAATGACGAACTAGCTGTCATTTCTCCAATTAAAGTTGACAATAAAATTATTGAGCAATTTAGAGAGATTGGAAATGTCAAACATATTATTGCTCCAAATCTTTTTCACCATCTTTTTTTATCTGATTTTAAAAATATTTATCCTCAAGCACAAATTTATGCTGTTTCAGGTTTGAAGAAAAAAAGACCGGATATTTCTATCGATAAAATATTAGATGATGATGAACAATATTTTGGTAGTAAGCTCGAATATTTTTTATTTGAAGGACTTAATACCTTTCTTCTGAAAGGAGTATCACCTTTACATGAGTATGTTTTTTTTCACGGTGAAAGTAAAACATTGATTGTGACAGATATTGTATTTAATTTTGATGAAAACTTTCCATTGACAACAAAGTTAGTATTTAAAATTATGGGAGGATACAAACAACTTGGACCATCATTTTTAGAACAGTTGGGTACTAAAGAAAAAGAGAAAGTTAGACAATCAGTTCAGAAGATTTTGCAATGGGATTTTAGAAGGGTTATTATGGCTCATGGCACTATTGTAGAGAATGATGCAAAGCAAAAATTTCAGAAAGGATATGAGTGTTTTTTAGAAAAAATTTGAGGTCAGTTAATATTAATTATTCTGATATTTGCTTCCCCTCCTGGGATGGGTTAGGTGTGGGTTCACTCCCCCACTTCCCTTCAATACGAAAATATAGAAAACTGTTTTGAGAAATGGTATTAAAAGTGGAGGCTTTGAGCCACAATTTCTCGGCAAGGTAAGGTAAAGAATTCGTAATTTTTAGGGAATAGGGAATAAAAGAGAAATAAGGATAGGAACATTTACAATTGTTCTGTTTCATTTCTACCACCTAACACCTAACACCTAGAAATCAACCAATGTAGCAAGATTTTTTGAAAATGGCATTATTTTCATCAAGCTACTTTTTTATTAATTGATTTTTGGTGAGATTTAACAACAACCCATTTTCCTGTTATCGGGTCGCGATATACATTAAAAGGGTTAGATTTAAGTGATTTATAACTATTTTTAGGCTTCATAATGTACTCCTGATTTCTTGATATATAGCACTACGCAAATAGAGCGCGGATATTTCTCTAATTCCTGCTCCTGGACAACTAAAATTTATTGTCAAACGCTAAAAAATGTAGTGCTATCTATTATAGTTTCAAAAAAGTTACTAAAAGACTGTAATTTACTAGATGATTAAAGGTGATTATCATTAATATTTACAGTGATTTAAGTCACTTTTTATATATAGAAGAATAGGATGTCATTTCAGTTACCAGTTACCAGTTATCAGTTATCAGTACCTCTGCTTAAAGTCAGAGGCTTGAGACCTTATTTTTTGGTCAAAATCTTCCAATTTTATTTCTTGTTATCGAGCCTAATATAATAAGTTTCTCATGTAAAAATTAATAATTATTTAAGAAAGAAGAAGGTGTGACTAAAAACTAGTACTAAAGCCATTAATTATGACTTGGTCTCCTGTACGTTGCCAATCTGACGGCTCCCCTAACTAATACCATTTGTCAAAAATTTTTCTACATTTTTGCATTGCAGTGGAGTAGGGGGAATGGGTGGGTACTTTGTATTCAAAATCAGTACAGGAAGAAGTAAACATAATAATAATTAATGCTAACTAGCTAAATAATCATCAAAAAACTTTTTCCTTCTACTACTATTTCTTCTTCTTTTTTTCCTCCTAACTCCTGACTTATGTAGCAATCAGGAATCAGTTGTGAGAATTGAGATATTCCTTAAAAGTATAGAATATAGCAATTATTATATTCATATGATACGTTTTTTTCTTCTTCTCTGTTCCCAGATTTGGTGTTCCCTAAAAATTTTCAATATCTCATAACTCAAATCATATTGCTATAGATAATTAAGATGTAAGCATTCAGCTTTTAGCTATTAGCTATCAGTTATAGCAATCAGGAATGAGTTGTGAGAATTGAGATGTTCCTTAAAAGTGTAGA
>NZ_CEZPJD010000431.1:0-6573 GCF_983059655.1 Okeania sp. | reverse complement strand
AACTATTTCCTCATCGGGGTCTATCAAAATTCCTACTTCCGCTCCTAATTCTAAATACTTCTTTATTTTCTCTTTTAAAGGTTTAATTCTGTCACTTTGAGATTTAATTTCTACTACTAAATCAGGCGTTAATTCTCCAAAATAACGAACGCTTTTTTTCAGGCGTTGGGCACGAACAAAAGAAACGTCAGGTACTTTTAAATTAGAATCTGGAAGAATAAAAGCACCACTAGAATCAAACAAACGTCCGAGACGACGTGGATAAACCCAGTTACCTAATAGTCGAATTAACTGAGCGCCTACTTCACTAGAAACAATATCTGATGGACCCATAACTAATATTTTTCCTTCCTCTAATTCTAATTGATAATCTAAATCTGCTTGATTAAGATTACCTTGCAATATTTCTAAGTCTTTGACTGTTAGATTTGACATATATATTTCATCTCAATTAACAATTTATCCTGTGATTTGATTATAGCTAATGTTGAGTTTGGTTGGGTTAGGAAAAATTATCTTGATTCCAAGTAATAATATCAATTTAAAAACATATGACTATATAATTCAAGCTAATAAAGCTGGTAGTTGATAGCTGACGGCTATTTGCGCAGCATTCCGCAGGAAATGCTTACTATAATAGCTGAAAATTTATTCTAAAAATCACCCACTCTCCTTCTCTAGCTACAATATTCCCCTCAATATCTCTATGCCATTCAACCTTAGTCAAAATATATTCAGCGCCATATTTTTTCGCCACATTAACTAATTCTTTTCCTGTCTGTTGTGGAAACAAAATTTCCATCGCTCCTACCGCTAATTTATCATTCAAATCTACTCCAAAAACGTCCTCCATTCGATTTTTCCACTCCCTAATTCCGCTATCAGTTTGAGGAAAATGTTTAAAGTCTACAATAACTGCTCTCTCAGAAAAAAACTGAAAATTTGACACAAATGGAGGGATTAAAATTATGTCGTCTTTATTGCTAATTTGTTTGAATTTTAAAGCCAACTTCGTCACTTCATTTTGAGGAATTCTGTTAAATTTTACCTGTTGTTGAAATACCTCTAAAAATTTTCCTGGCAATGCCTCAAATAATCCTAAAACAAATACTAAAGTTGTGACTCCAGCCAAACTATAAGTAATTAAATATTTCCTAGCGACCGCTAAATCAACCTCATCCAAAATAAACGGAAATATTAATACCAAAAATAAACTAAGCTTTGCCAATAAATGATTAAAGTTTGAATCTGTCGGAGACTGCCCTAAGTAAAATATTAATCCAGTTAAAACTATTAACCAGACTAGTAATTTGTAACTCCATTTTTCCAAAAAAAATAATCCCACCGATAAAATAAAAAAGCAAATTCCTTGATACGGTACAGACAAAATTAGAGATATTATCAATAGTAAACCAACTCCTAAATTACCTTGCTGATATAAGCGATCGCTCACAATACTCACAGCAATAAATATCATCAACTGGGCAAAAGGAACAGTTCGCGCTAACTGCAACTTAGCAAATAAAGCTAGTGGATAAACTTCGACAAAAATATAACCCAAAAACAAAGCAAAAATTGACTCTGCAATAATTAGGTAAAACTTCCATTTCTCTAGAAATCTTACATTGGTAAAAACTAAATCTTTTTTCCTTGCTGTTATCTCTTCTATATTTCCTTTTCCAGATTTCTGCAAAAAATCTTCCGATTGAACAATATCAACTTTGTGAATACACAAACATCCACCCAAAATAAAACAGATAAAATCCAGTCTAATTTTCCAATTCCAATAAGCAGGAATAATATGATGAGGATTTCTTACCCAACCGTAGATAAACACAAACTCTTCATTACTCAATTTGTCAGTGCTAGTCGTACCAGTTAATACCATTGGCAGATAAACTAAACTTGCCAACCAAAATAAAATAATTAATGGTAAAACCACTTGTTTAAGCCGTCGATTTTTTATCGCCTCAATGAACATAATTGGTATCATCATTATTCCCGGCAAAACCCCAACTAAAAACTGTAATATTGAAGCAATACCGAAAAATAAATAACCAATTATCCATCTTTGCCGAAAACAGAAATAAATCCCCCAAACTGTTAGGCTCATCGCAAATGTTGCAGGTATGGGAGTATTAGGAAAAAGCTCTAAATATCCAATTAAAGTGTAGGATTTTAAACTCAGAAAAATTAAAACTGCTGTAGATAGTTTTGAGGTGGTAAAAAATTTACTAATAGCAGATAAACCCCAGATAAAACCAATCAATGAAATTAGATAATAAATCAAATATGTAAGGGAAATACTACCAGTAACTTTGCTGAAAAAATAAACTAAATGTTGGTAGTAATATCTAGGAGTAAACTGCAACATTTCCTGAACATAGTAATCATTAATATAGAGTTCAGGATTCAACATTGATTTAACTTGAGGAACATGAGTGTAATGATTTCCTACTGGAAAAGTGTATCCTCTAGTAATAAATGCACCGAGAATTAAAAAAGTAAATAGAGATAAGGTAAAGTGCCAACTATATTTTTTAAGATGCCACATTTGTTATGTAAGAAGGAAGAAGGAAGAGGTAAGAAGGAAGAGGGAAAATCTATAAAATCAACACTCTTGCTCTGAGTATTTTGATGTTTTTAAGTAAATTTTCTTTAAAAGTCAAACGTAAGTATTCAGCTATAGCGGTAAGCTATTTCTACGAGATTTCGTACTCTGAAGCTGTGATAAAGTTGCTTTTTTTCCTTTAAAGGCAATCAAGCTGATAGCTGATAGCTGACTGCTGTTTGCGCAACATTCCGCAGAAAATGCTTACAGTCAAACTTTACTTAACTAGCTATCAGTTATCAAAAATATTCTTTGTATTCGTGTTGTAAAATCAAAATTTTACTCCCTTTGAAAACTCTAAATTCTTGAGGAAAGAATGCTATTTAGTACTGCTAGAAAACCTAGTTAATACCTAATAACTAACACCTTCTTTGGCAGAATCTTGATGGTTTCTATGTTCTTGTAAACCTCGCTCAATTAACTTGCCCACTAACCAAGATACGGAACGTTCATTCTCTTTTGCCCATCCCTCTAATTCTTTTTTCCACTCTGGAGGAATATAAGCTACAACTCTATCTAAATCTGTTTTTCCGCCCATTTTCAACACCTAATACTTAATTTTTCCGATCTTAAGCATACAAAAAATTGACTAACTTGTGTTGTGCTATGCTTTGCCATGATAGTATATGCTAGCAAAGTCTAGCAATTACATCTTGATATCTGGCCATGAATCGGAAAAACTTAACCATTATCAATCAAACATTTCGTGAAGCTTCTGTAAAAACATCTGGAATTGTATTGCTCTACAAGAAGAATTAGTTTTTAAATATTAAAAGCTTTGTTTAGCAAGAGTTTTATTACTTTTATGTTTGGAAATAATATCTATATTTTCTATAGATGCTCTATACTTGCATCATAAAAGCGATCGTCAAATCAAATCAGTGGCCAAGGATAAAAAATAAGCTTTTCTAGATATTGCTTTTGTAAGAAAAGAGTGACTTTTAGTGACTGGGTGACTAAACCTATACACAGCAAAGCTTTGAGTGCTAGTCACTAAAATAGGTGACTGACTAGGGTGACTGGTTGGACAAAAATGAGGCGATCGCCAGGCAAGTTAAGACAAGGAAATATAGAAGTGGACAAAAAATACAGAGGCAAAGTAGGGGTTTCTTCAAATAAAGGGAAGCTCCGGATAACCATTCCCATGTCAGTTGGCGGTAAATCAGGTAATTTTTTAAGCCTGGGGCTGGATGATAACCCTGAGAACCGAAAAATAGCGCAAGCTAAGGCAAGCTTATTAGAATCAGATATTTTGTATGAGAGAGTAGATAAAACTTACGATAAATACAGGGTCTTAAAGAAGGTCGTTGCAGAAAAAGAGATTACATTTTTAGAATTGTTTGAACAATATGCAATGGACAGAAAAGAAAAAGTCAGACCTTCTACTTTTAAAAGTAAATTTTTGATAGCGTTGAATTTTCTCAGGCAAAATTCTGTAGTTGGCAATATTGAGATAGATGTAGAGGAACCTGAATATGTAGATAAAATAATTCAATCTCTAAAGCATAAGTTTTCTGAAGAGACTGCTTTAGTAGTTTTTGTTCAGTTTCAAGCTTTTATCTCATGGTCTATTAAACTGAAGAAAGTCAAGAAATTACGAATCAATCCCCTCACTGGTTTAAGAAGTGAAATTAAGCCTAACAAAAGAAAGAAAAGCGATGATTATAAGACTTTATCTTTGAGTGCGAGTGAAAGGGATGAAATCTTAAACGCAATGGCTGCATCTGACCAACCTTTTGTTAGACATTATCATAACTATTACTCTTTCTTGTTCTACACAGGATGTCGTCCAAGTGAAGCTATAGCAATGACTTGGGATGATGTTATTGGTGATTATGAATTTATTAAATTCAATAAAGCTATTACTGATAGTGTAGATGGTTTACAAGAATTAGAAGGTTTAAAAACACAAGATAGTAGGTTGTTTCCTATCAATAATCAGGTAAAAAATATATTGACGAAACAGAAAGAATATCAGCCAAATAACCTTAAAAACAGAGTTTTTACTACTCAAAGAGGAAAAATTATCGACACACGAATTTTGAGGAGTAGAACGTGGAAACCGATACTGTTAAGCCTTAACATTGATTACAAAAAGCCTTATAGCACGAGACATACATTTATCACTTTGTCTCTGGAAGCAGGCATGGATGTCAAAGACGTAACGAAGCTCGTAGGAAACAGCCCCGTTACTACCTATAAACATTACGCTTCAGCAGACATCAGGCAAATACAAGTGCCTAGTCTGTAATTTATGATATCAACTTAGGCAAGATTGACCATGTTGCGTCGGTAAGCAAACCACTTTTCGGGATTTCCGAAATGAACTAGCAGGTCGCCAGCCATTTCTTTTAGGAAAGTCCCGATTTTCTCTCCGTTCTGATCAAAAACTTTTACCTTGTCTCCTGGTTTTAGGGGCTTCTCTGGATAGGGTGGTGATTCAGCTTGATTTGCTAGTTTCAATGACCACGACGGGACTTTGTGTTCTTGGTATTTGTCAGATTCAACCCAGCAATATTGACCATTAATTTGATTTTCCACTTTAACAACTACCAGCTCTTCATCCGATTCAGTAGTGTCGATCACTTTGTCTCCTACTTTAAAAATATCATCTGCTGCAACAGAGGCTGTTTTAGTGACTGGCTGACTAGATTCAGCGGTGGTGGGAGCTTCAGACTTAGTCACTAAATTAGGTGACTGACTGGTGACTGGTTTTGTGAGTGGTTCTAGGCCAAAGTCGGTAAAAGCTTGTAAGAGTTTCGGCGGTATTTTGCCTTCATCATCTGTTAGGTAAAATCCTCGGCAATCTTTACTTGGGGAGTCTGCTCCGCGTTTGCGATAAAGAATGTTTCTAGCCTTCTTAGAAATATCATAGGTCTCCAAGAATTTCTTTAGTTGATGTGGTGTTTGTTTTTCGTCTTCTCTCTCTAATCTGTCGTTGATTTCCTGTCTTGATATTTTCTTAATTCCTGCTTTCAGTTTCTCGTAAAATACTGGAATTAATATATCTTGCACATTTGGGTTTCGCCAGACTGATTTATCAGCTTCTAACTCTGCCAATGTAGCATTTTCCTGGTCTAGCCAGTGAGGTTCATCATTAGCAATGGCATTCATTACTGCCCCCCATAGCTTGTCTCTGTTTTGCCTCACATAATCTATATCTATCTGTTCGCCCTTTTTCTGAGGTAGTGAAACCACCCAGAAACGTCTATTACCGGTTTGGTCTGTGAGAAATTCAGACTTGTTTGTTGTACCACAGATTGAAAAACGTCTGTTCATTTTGCTGGCACTTCGGGCATAGGGAGGACGGATGACATCAGCTTTTCGGGTAAGGAAGGATTTGATGTTAGCTTCCTTGGTTTTGTCGAAGATGTTTTCTAGCTCTGCCCACTCAACTATCCAGTGGGAGTGAGGTTTGATTTTTTCATCCTTATCAGAAATGTTCCCCATGTCATCTGTGAAAAATCCCTGTCCTGCTAATGCTTCAAAAAATGTTGACTTAAATATTCCTTGATTTCCTTGTAGGACGAGAGCGTTATCCATCTTCTCTTCTTCCTTAGACAGCGATCGCCTGGCAGTGCCAATTAGCCACTTTCTGACCATCAGCACCTGAATAGTTTTTGTCACCTGTAGTGATTTAGTGATAAATTCATCGATAAAGTCAGACTTGGTTTGAGGCAAGCCTCTTAGATAATCTTCAACTGGGTTAAACTTTGTAGCCACTTCTGCTATTAGTGGATAAAACCTGTCTAAAGCGCCAGTGTAGTAAACATGAAAGTATCTGTCTATTAATATTGGCAAATCATATCCTACACCGTTTGGGTACATTTCACTAACGGACTTACCATCTATCTCATACTCCATTGTCAGAAGGTTTAACCGCAATCTTTCATGTATCTTTAACTCTTCTTTCAGAAACCGAGCATTTGCAGCAGGAGAACCAGCTCCTATTCTCCAACTAC
>NZ_CEZPJD010000430.1:3498-6580 GCF_983059655.1 Okeania sp. | reverse complement strand
ATAGGAGGCTAACTGATAACTGATAACTGATAACTGAAATGACCAATATTACGATCGCCTGGATGGCATTACCATTTTTTCTTGGGTTTGTGATTTATTTGCTACCCAAACTAGACCGCTTTCTCGCACTGGGAGTAGCATTAGTTTCAGCTAACTATGCCTTGGCGATATTTTCAACCCAATCACTGTTAAATATACAGTTACTAGATAATTTTGGTGTAACTTTAACCATCGACCAACTAAGTGCCTTTTTTATCATCACTAATGCTATAGTTACAACCGCAGTTATTATTTACACTTGGAGTAGCGAAAAAACTGCCTTTTTCTATATGCAAGTAGTGATTCTGCATGGTAGCGTCAACTCTGCCTTTATCTGTGCAGATTTTATTAGTTTGTATGTAGCATTAGAGGTAATCAGTATTGCTGCCTTTCTTCTTATTACCTATCCGCGTACAGATAGATCTATTTGGGTAGGATTACGCTATCTGTTTGTCAGTAATACGACAATGCTGTTTTATCTGGTAGGAGCAGTACTGGTATATAAGGCAAATAATTCTTTTAGTTTTATGGGTTTGAGTGGTTCGCCTCCCGAAGCGATCGCTCTGATATTTCTAGGATTATTAGTTAAAGGGGGTATATTTGTCTCAGGATTTTGGTTGCCTCTAACCCACTCTGAATCACAAAGTCAAGTATCAGCAATGTTGTCAGGAGTGGTGGTCAAATCTGGAGTGTTTCCCTTAGTGCGTTGTGCTCTACTATTAGAGGAGATAGATCCAATTGTGAGAATTTTTGGTGTGGCTACAGCTTTGTTAGGAGTAGGTTATGCCATTGTGGAAAAAGATACCAAGCGTACCCTAGCATTTAGCACCATTTCTCAATTAGGTTTTATCATGGCCGCGCCAGAAGTAGGAGGATTTTATGCCTTGACTCACGGATTGGTGAAATCAGCACTTTTTCTCATATCAGGTATTTTGCCCAGTCGTAATTTTAAGGAGTTGCGAGACCAACCACTCAATAACTCAATCTGGATAGCTTTAGCGATCGCTAGTTTTTCAATTTCTGGTTTTCCTCTATTATCTGGTTTTGGGGCTAAGATATTGACCTCCAAGAATTTATTACCTTGGCAGGTTGTGGCAATGAATGTTGCCACAGTAGGAACAACAATTATATTTGCCAAATTTATCTTTCTCCCCCACAAAAAGAGTGAAGAAAAAGGGAAAGCAACATCTGGGTTTTGGTGGGCGATGGTAATTTTACTCGGTGGATTGATTGTAGCAAATGCTGTTTATTACCAAGCTTATACCTTAAGTAATATACTGAAACCTCTAGTAACTATTAGTATTGGTTGGTTGGCATATCTTTTTATTTTTAGGAAATTAATTCTTAAATTCCCGCGTGCGGTCGAGAAATTCGATCATTTAATTGGGGTGATGAGTCTAATGTTGATTATAGTTTTCTGGATGGTGCAGATATGACCAATATTACTATCCTCTGGATGGCATTACCCTTTTTTACTGGTTTCGTTATCTATCTCTTACCCAAACTAGACCGCTTTCTCGCCCTAGGGATAGCATTGATTTCGACTAACTATGCCTTGACGATATTTGTAAATTCATCTCCTTTAAACATACAGTTACTAGATAGTTTCGGTGTAACTTTAATCATTGACCAACTGAGTGGCTTTTTTATCATCACTAATGCTCTAGTAACACTCGCAGTTATTTTTTACTGTTGGAGTAGCGAAAAAACTGCTTTTTTCTATATGCAAATAGTGATTCTGCATGGTAGCGTTAATGCTACTTTTATCTGTGCAGATTTTATGAGCGTATATGTAGCCCTAGAGGTGATCGGGATTGCTGCCTTTCTTCTCATTGCCTATCCGCGTACAGATAGATCTATTTGGGTAGGATTGCGCTATCTGTTTGTCAGTAATACGGCAATGCTGTTTTACCTGGTGGGAGCAGTAATCGTATATAAGGCAAATAATTCCTTTTATTTTGCTGGTTTGCGTGGTTCGCCTCCTGAAGCGATCGCCCTTATATTTTTAGGATTGTTGGCCAAGGGAGGTATCTTTGTCTCAGGGTTATGGTTACCTTTAACCCACTCCGAATCACAAAGTCCAGTATCAGCAATGTTGTCAGGAGTTGTGGTCAAAGCTGGAGTTTTTCCTCTAGTGCGTTGTGCCCTATTGTTAGAGGAAATTGATCCGATCGTGAGATTTTTTGGTGTTAGTACAGCACTTCTAGGGGTGGGTTATGCTGTATTTGAAAAAGATACTAAACGGATGTTGGCATTTCATACTATTTCTCAGTTGGGCTTTGTGCTTGCTGCGCCAGTAGTAGCTGGTTTCTATGCTTTGACCCACGGTTTAGTTAAATCTGCCCTGTTTTTAATTGCAGGGGTTTTACCAAGCCGTAATTTTAAAGAATTACATCATACACCCATTGATAATCAGATTTGGGTAGCTTTAGTTATTGCTAGTTTTTCTATTTCTGGTTTCCCACTATTATCTGGTTTTGGGGCAAAAGTGTTAACTTCTAAAAATCTATTACCCTGGCAGGTTGTGGGTATGAACTTTGCCGCAGTAGGAACAGCCATTTCTTTTGCTAAATTCATTTTTCTCCCCCATCAGAAAAACAAGGAAAAAATCAAAGTCAAACTGGGTTTTTGGTGGGCAATAGTGGTCTTACTAGGCGGATTGATTGTAGCAAATGCTTTTTATTATGAAGCTTACACCCTAAGTAATATCATCAAACCACTAATAAGTATAGCTATTGGTTGGGTGGCATATTTACTTATTTTTCAGAAGTTGGCGATTAAATTTCCCCGTGTGGCCGAAGAATTCGACCATCTGATTGGTTTTATGAGCTTCATGTTAATTGTACTCTTCTGGATGGTATGGACACAATCAGATTTTTCAATATAATTAGGACTTACCCATGAGGTACGAAAAACTAAGATTTGAGATTGCTTTCTGTTCCCGACTGCTGCGCATTGCACCTATAGATCGAGCTTACAATTTACTAAAACCTAATGGAATTTATATTTCCGGTAAATATCCAATAACACAATGGTCTTCCCA
>NZ_CEZPJD010000430.1:0-3398 GCF_983059655.1 Okeania sp. | reverse complement strand
ATGAAAAACAAATGAACTATATTTTGATTGCGATGATTTTAGCTTTGCTCATACCCATTTATGAAGCTTGGCAGGATAATAATGTTTGGGAAAAAATACTCGCTTTTGCTAGTATTGCCACCAAAACTTCAATTATGATGTTAGTCGTATCCGTTTTGCGAGATGATTGGTCAATTGGAGTAGTTGCAGTTATTATTCTGAGTGTGGGTAATGCAGGATTAATGCTACTGGCAAATTTAATCAAAAGGTTAAACGAAGTATGATTGAAATTTTTGACATTTTAAGTTATGCCTTGATAGTTATCGGAATTATCTTCTGGTTTTGGGGAACATTCCCCTTGCTCGGACATAGATCGGTTTTATTTAAACTCCATAGTCTTTCGGTAGCTGATACTCTTGGCTCTATGAGTATTGTTGTGGGTTTACTGCTCAAAATTCCCTTTGAATGGCCGTTATTGCTCCTAGCACTGATTACTTTGGCAATTTGGAATACGGTTTTGGGATATGTTTTAGCATATTGCTCTAGTAGTGGAGGGAAAAATGATTGATAGTTATGTTTATGTCATCATTGCTCTACTACCATTATCAGCTTTGATGCTGGTATTTCAAGTTAATCCCTATAATGCTTTAATTATCCGAGCCATTTTAGGAGCAGTAGCAGCTTTGGTATATGCAGTTTTAGGAGCTGCAGATGTAGCTTTAACTGAAGCTTTAGTCGGTACAATGTTGGCTATTACTCTTTATGTTGTTGCAGTTCGTTCCTCTTTAGTAATGCGTCTGGGAATAGTGAAAGAGGTTGAGGCAGAAACAGACAGTGGTTTTACTAAATTAATCTCTAAGATCAAACAAACTATTGATAAATATCATTTGCGTCTTGAATTAGTTGAATATCCCAACACACAAGCTTTAGAATGGGCATTGATAGGTAAAGAGGTTCACGCTATCTGTAGTAAATCAGAAAAATTAGAGCCAGACAACGAACCCACTTATCAAACTAGCATTAGAGTGCATCGTCTTTTTGAGATTATGCAAACCGAACTAACTTCATCAAAAACAACTGTGACATACATAACTGTACCAAACTTGGAGGGCAAACATTAATGAAATGGGTTTATCTTATAGCTGGAATAGCATTGTTCATCAAAGTGTTAGTTATGCCCAACCCACAAGCACAATTGGAGGAAATTTCTATTGTTGGAGCGATCGTAACTGATAGTGGAGTACCAAATGCAGTTTCTGGCATCATTTTTAGAAATCGACTCTACGACACAATTTTTGAAGTAGTGGTATTTACGATCGCTATTTTAGGGGTGGGCTTTCTCCTCGCAAATGAAAAACCTACTGAAAAAGTTTATCAATTTAGCGATCGACCTTCAATTGTACTAGCGCGTCTGGGAGCAACTATTACGGCGTTGGTGAGTATTGAGCTGGCAATTAGGGGGCATCTCAGTCCAGGTGGTGGGTTTGCGGCTGGGGTTGCTGGAGGGACTGCTATTGGTTTGATTGCTATTACTTCCTCATCCGAGCAGATGGAGAAAATCTATAAAAAATGGAATGCTGCTATTTTGGAAAAAGTTTCGGTTTTAATATTCATTCTATTAGCAGCTATAACTCTGATGGGATTGGAATTACCAAAAGGAGAGTTGGGAACCCTTGTTAGTGGGGGTATTCTGCCAATACTTAATATTTTAGTAGCAATAAAAGTAGCATTGGGTTCCTGGGCAGTTATTTTATTGTTTATTCGTTATCGGGGGTTGTTATGAGGGAGATGGTGAGTGTGGGGAAATGGGAGCTTGTTTTAATTGCTTTAAAGTTTTAACTACAATTTCATTTCTTGAGCTACAAGGAGAACTTAATTTTTAGCAACATTAGTAATTGCTTTAAAAACTTGATCGAGCATAAAAATTAAACCTCAAGTTGGTAATAGCAAATGGAAAAATTCTTTGTTTGTAGTAGTGAAGCCCCACTACGAGCTTTTATTATGCTAAATACTGATTAAGAAAAACCTATATTTGTAACTTTTTTCTCACTCTTTAACCACTGCTTATATTTCTGTTCATCACCACCAAAAGACTCAACCGTAATTGGCATTAATTCAAGAGGTTCAATAAAATCTTTTACTTCATCAGGAGTCATCGGTTTATAAATACAAAACGCCAAAACAATATCCTTAAATAAAGGTGCTTGTCCTTCATCAGGAGAATACCGGCAAACATCAGTTACCACCCATCCAGTAGGTATTTCAGTCGCAGGTTTTCCCGGCGCTCCAAATATAGACATTGTTAAACGACGACCTATTTCTCGTTTTTCATCAAACTTTCCACATTGATAACTTGTTTGTAGATGGCGTTTAACAGTAGACTTTGGCGATAAATAATTAGGTTCTAATACCATCTTTTTACCATCTTTAATGAAGTACATAATAGCTGTAGCTTCTTCACTAAAAGTTTTATTATTCACTCGAATTAATCCTCCTGATAAAATTCAAAGGAAACTTAGGATTTAAAACCTACTGATAACTGATAACTGATAACTGATAACTGATTATAAAACTCCCTTAGAACTAGGAATTTCCCCAACTCGCCTGGGGTCAATTTCCGTTGCCATCCGTAGAGAACGAGCAAAAGCTTTAAAACCAGCTTCAATAATATGATGAGAATTAATCCCTGCCAACTGGCGAATATGCAAAGTCATCAAACTATTATTGGCCACAGCCACAAAAAATTCCCGCACCAACTGAGTATCATAACTACCAACCCGTTGAGTAGGCATTTCCAAACCATAACTCAAATGTGGACGACCAGAAAAATCCAAGGCCACTTGAACCAATGCTTCATCCAAAGGAGCCAGAAAATTACCAAAACGCACAATACCCTTGCGATCGCCCAACGCCTGACACAAAGCTTGGCCTAAAGTAATCCCCACATCCTCATTAGTATGATGGTCATCAATTTCAATATCACCCACAGCATGGACATCTAAATCTATTAGTCCATGAGAAGAAATTTGATGCAACATATGGTCCAAAAAAGGAATCCCTGTATTAGCCTTACAATTGCCCACACCATCAAGATTAAGACTAACAGTTACATCAGTTTCTCCAGTAGTTCGTTTTACCGAAGCTACTCTAGCAGGTAAATCCAATTTTACCGGAGTAGATTGAGAAGGGCGATCGCTTATCTGCATAATAAAAATATCAATATAAATTTTGAATTTTAATTTTTCAATACTAGGGGTGGGTTACGATTAAATATTAGATGAACCAGCCCCATCCCCCTGTGTAAGTCCAGTAGGTTGGGTTGACGTAGGAAACCCAACAACAACCGACCAAACCTAACCTTAACTTAGGGAATAGCAGAAAATAAATTATCCCAATTTTTGTACTTAGATCGTTAACTA
>NZ_CEZPJD010000429.1:5060-6582 GCF_983059655.1 Okeania sp. | reverse complement strand
TAGCTATTGGGCAAATCCTGCAATTTGTAAATATACCAGCGCTCATTGCTATATTTGTCAGGTAGAGGAGTTTTCTGTGGTTTAGTTTTTTGGCGATTGCTTTTATCTTGTCAATTTCACTTAGTCAGAACTATTTTCATCAAGATCAAGATATAACTTAAGGGTTCTTTAACGAAATCAGAAGTCAGAAGTTATTTTTGTAACGGGGATTTAAGCCTCGCTCCAAAAATATTGTGCCAATCAAGGCGGGGTTGCGCGACCCATATTATTTTGATAAACCTCGTAGTTAACGTCTTCTTTCTCTACTAATGCGTATGTCGCAATAATACAATGTAAGACAAATGTATTTCAAGGGATTGAAAGAGATAGAGCGATCGCTATTGATAAGATTTATACTTTTGTTATTAGCGATCGCTTATACCTTAAATGTCAATTTTTTAGAGTAAAGAGGTAATCAAAAATTATGGCTAAACTGCAATTAAAAAATCTCAGAAAACAATTTACTAAAAATGTCATTCCCGTTAAAGACATTAATATTGAAGTTGAAGATGGGGAATTTTTAACCTTACTGGGGCCTTCTGGTTGTGGAAAATCAACCCTACTAAGACTTATTGCTGGGTTAGAAACACCCACTCAGGGTAAAGTAGTGATAGGCGATCGCGATGTAACAAATGTACAACCTGGTAGTCGTAATATTGCAATGGTGTTTCAAAGTTATGCCCTCTATCCGCACATGACGGTCTTTGAAAATATAGCTGCCTCTTTGAAACTCCGTAAAATACCTCAAGATGAAATTAAACAACGAGTAAATAATGTTGCTCAGAAACTGGAATTAGGAAAATTACTAGACCGCAAACCACGGGAGATGTCTGGTGGACAAAGACAAAGGGTGGCATTAGCTCGATCGTTGGTACGCAACCCAGAAGTATTTTTGTTAGATGAGCCTCTCAGTAATTTAGATGCACTATTGCGCGAGCAAGTTCGAGCAGAGTTGAAACAGTTATTTAACTCTCAACAAAAACCTGTAGTTTATGTCACTCACGATCAAACAGAAGCAATGACTTTATCAAGTAAAGTAGCAATTTTATATGATGGTTACTTACAACAACTTGATGCGCCTGATAAAATTTATAGTTGCCCTGCTAATAAATTTGTAGCAGGTTTTGTTGGTAGCCCGCAAATGAATTTACTAACTCTTAAATGTGAAGAAAATTATGCTATTTTGGGCGATCTTAAAATTCCTCTACCTGATTTTCCAACAATTCCAAAACAAATTGTTATGGGTATTCGTCCGGAAGATGTACGTTTTGTTTTGAGTGAAACTTCTGAAGTTGCTATTAAAGGTAAGGTGTTTTTGGTAGAGAATTTAGGTAAGGAAAAACTGTTAATTGCTCGGGTGGAAAATTCCGAACAAAATATCCGTGCTTTAGTTCCTTATGACCAAACTTGGGGTGAATTAGTAACTTTAGAATTGCCTGCTAAACAGATTCATTGGTTTGATGTAGAGTCTGGCGATCGCTTA
>NZ_CEZPJD010000429.1:0-4960 GCF_983059655.1 Okeania sp. | reverse complement strand
AAAAAAATTAGTATCTAATAATGCTGTTGCTCTTGCCGCATCTACAGGTTGAGAGAAAAAGTATCCCTGACCATATTCACATCCTAAATTCTTGAGTTGAGTCAACTGTTGCTCTGTTTCTATGCCTTCTGCTATCACATCTAATCCCAGACTATGAGCTAATGTAATCACTGCTCGCACAATTTCACAATTTTCGCCATTAACTCCAATATTCGTCACAAAAGATTTATCTATTTTCAAAGTATTAATAGGGAAACGATGCAAATAACTCAGAGATGAATATCCTGTACCAAAATCATCAACACTTAACTGTATTCCTAACTCTTGCAGTTGAGATAAAACGGTAATAGCAGACTCAGCATTATCCATTACCACACTTTCTGTAATCTCTATTTTCAACTTTTGAGGATTTATACCTGTCTGTTGCAAAATACGTTGAATATGTAAAATTAAGTTATATTGAGAAAACTGTTTACCAGAAATATTCACAGCTACAGTCAGGTCAGTTTGAGAGTAGGTTTTCTGCCATTCTTGGAGTTGACGACAAGCTTCCCACAATACCCACTGACCGAGGGGAATAATCAAACCTGTTTCTTCTGCCAGAGGGATAAATTTTATTGGAGAAATAATACCGCGTTTAGGATGTCGCCAGCGTACTAAAGCTTCAAACCCTAATAATTTACCTGTACATAGAGAAATAATTGGTTGGTAGTTGAGCAAAAAATTATTGGTAACTGGGGAAGCTAAATTTTCTAGCACCTCTACCGCGTGATGCAGCTCATGCTCTAACTGCATCATTTCTGTAACGTGTTTGTGCATGGATCTGGTGAAGACTAAATAACTTCCCTGATTTTGAGCTTTGGATCGATCCATAGCAATATTAGCATCTCGGAGCAGATCGCCCGCCCATTGATAATCATCTGAACTGATGACAATACCGATACTAGCAGTAATGAAGAGTCTCTGAGTATGGAATTCTATAGGTTGAGCGATCGCTGTTTGTATGAGAGTTGCTAACCCTATGGCATCTCCTTGATCGTAAACGTTCTCTAGGAGAATAACAAACTCATCACTACCTATTCGTGCTACTGTATCTATTGCTCGCAAACAAATTTGGATTCTTTTGGCAATTTCAATTAAGAGTCGGTCTCCCATAGAGTGGCCGTGACTTTCATTAATTATTTTAAATCTATCTAAGTTAATAGTGAGTACAGCAAATATATAATTGGGGTTTTTGCGCGTGCGTGCCAATGCTTGCTGTATTCGTTCCATTAATAAAGCTCTATTTGGCAAATCTGTGAGGCTATCATAAAAAGATTGATACAGCAGTTTATCCTCTGCTGATTTTCTTTCTGTTACATCGTGGCAGTTGATGACAATTCCCTGAACTGATTTATCATCCAGTAAATTCATTGCTACTGCTTCAAATACACACCAACTACCATTTTTATGGCGGACTCGATATTCATCTAATCCCCTGCGTGTTTTCGGATGCTGTTTTACTTCTTCTATTACCTGTTTCATCCACCACCGATCGTTGGGGTGAATTAACTCTAATACAGATTTACCTATTAATTCTTTACAAGTGTAACCTAAAATTCTTTCTTGGGAGGGACTAAGGTATTGGTAAATGCCATTTTCGTCTAAAATTTGGATAATATCTGTACTATTTTCAATTAGCGCTCGAAATCTTTGCTCATTTTCTCGCAGTTGTTTCTCTGCTTGCTTACGCTGGGTAATATCTGCACTAATAGCAACAAATCCTACTACTTGCTTTTTTGTATCTTCGATTGCATCTATTCGGAGAAAAATCTGGATTAGGCGATCGCTACGACTACGACAGGAAACTTCACCATTCCATGATTTTCCATTTTTCATAGTGTCAGATATTTGTTTCGCTGCTCTCTCATCTGTTATCAAACTTAGTAACCCACCATTAGCGTTTAATTCTTCTACTGTGGCGTAATCAAAAAGTTGAGTAAATGCTGGATTTTGATAGATGTGATTACCACTAGCATCGGTCATACTAATCGCTTCGCTGCTACTTTCTACAGCTTTACCTGTCAATGCTAGGGCTGTTTCTGTTTGTCGCAGTTCTGTAATATCAAGTCCAACAGTACATGCTGATTTACCCTGATTGTATTTTTGAGCAACTATAAGATATTGACCTAAAGATGATGTCATTTCTTGTATAGTAACTGTGGAATTACTACCAAAAAAATTACGTACAAATTTGGGAAATTCTGCATTATATTCACTCATAAAACCAATCTTTTTACCAATAAATTCTTCTGGAGATAATTTGTAAATTTCAGCTAAATGTGTATTCACTCCTAAATAATATAAATCTGAGCTAATCCAAGAAACTAATCCTGGTATTGCTTCTAAAAGTGTTTGTAATTGTTCATCTGTTTCTGTAACTGTAGAGTGTTTTTTTTGTGATTGAATATTGGAATCTATCACTTGAATATTATGAGGAATCAAGATGACTTTATCTTTACTAATGGGATAAATTATAGCGTTAATTTTTACATTTTGTTCTTCTATATAAGATATTTTTTCTATTTCAACCGGACGATTTGTTTGTAAACAAATTTGAACATGATTGCTCAAAAAGTTTTTATGACTATTTTCAATAACTTGACATATTTTCTGAATTTCTAGATATTTATACTCTGAGAAGCCGACTTCTGTATTTACTGGAAGACTTTTTAAAAAACACCCTGTTTGATCTAACACCCATATACAATTATTCATGACAGGAAACATAATTAGATATATCAGTATAATTTTTTATACATCTTAAGTAGGTTGAGTATCTTGCCCTATACTTAATTAATTAACTGACTCAAGGCTTATAGGTATAGTACAGAATTACAAAAATCAAGTTTTTTGAGACGTGAGAATGCCATATCGAATACTAATAGTTTTTAGTATCATCACTTTAGTGGAGTATTTTTCGGTACTATTAAGTAGATCGGTATTAAAATTTTCGCTATGTAACAAAATGTAAATTTACTCTCAAATCAACTGTAGATTGGAGTTTTGAGTTGATTTACAAAACTTAACTATTATTAAGTTTTTTTTGTGCGTACCTACTTAATAATATTCTTTAAGTCAGTTAAGTCAGTTCTTTCTATACTTATAACCTTTATTAGAAGCATTTACTCTTGCTATAACTTCTAGATTATTCGTATATTGGTTCAATCCGGAGTCAGTTTAGCTATAGGTAATTGCAGATATAGTTTATCCCTAATGAATATATTTATAGAGCATACAATTATGTTATCACAAAAAAAATATACTGTCAATGAAGGTAATTCAAACTTAAAATCTATTCTTCATTTTTTTAGATTCTCAAATGTAAGTAACTAATGTCGCTACTCAGAAGTTAAAAGTTAAAATTTAAAAGTCAAAAGTATTGATTTGTAATTGTTTGATAATTTTGTAAGTAGTTAGTTATTTTCGCCATCTTGCACTAATACTTTTCAAATGATTTTAATGTTGTTAAAGCTAAGTTAATTAGGGCTTGGTGAATAAATCTAAAAGTCTTTGCAGATAAAGGTAAGTGCCTTTTTAGGTCTTGAAAAAGTACCTGGTCTTTAACTCTAATTGCTCAAAAAGGAGCGTATTTTGGGCAACATAGGGTAAGAACAATCTTGGGAAGATTCTTCTGACTACCTCTTCTATAATTCCCATTCCTCCTGACTTCACCGATTCACCGATTCTGGCTCCTACCCTTACCACTCATACTTTTTCAGCCAACCCTAATTAGCAATATTTTCTGACGAATAGAAAATTACGTATACTGCATATATATTGATTTCAGTTGTGAGTAGCATAATTTAATGAGATGAAGGTCGGGAGAGTATAAAGATCGACAAATAACTTTGGTGTTACATATTTGCACAAATATTTTTCTTGAGTGCGTCTTAAATTTTGAGTAAATCCCAGAATTACGCATTCACTTGTTTTCAAAGGTTAATACAAGTTTTTTTTAAAGCTCGACACATGGCTGTCCGACTCATCCAATTTCCCATTTTCAGCGCCAATAATTCACTAATTATACTATGGTTGCATCTGGATTTTCCGAGGCCAGTTATCTTCAATTTAATTCTGCATTTGCCAGACGACTAAACTTTGTTTTTCCTAGGTTTTAATGATTGTAAATTTTCATCTGTTTTTTGTTACTTGGTAAGCATTTCCTGTGGAATGATTCACTGCAGGATGCTACGCAAACGCAAACAGCTATTAGCTATCATATCTCAGCAAAAAAAGGAGATTGTAATGAAAAAAGACTGTTTTAAACTATTTTAAAATATTCATTCTTGACTTAAAAATGATAATAATTTTAAGAAATTTCCTACAATTACATCCTGATTATCTTCTGTTAAAATAGGCACATGAATAAAAATACATTTACTTTTCAAACAATTCAGTTCTAGATATTTTAAGACTGAATAATACAAACCTTCACAAACAAATTTTCCAGCATCATTACTAATTTCAGTCATATCCAAACCTACAACTAACTCTGCTAAATCAATAGAAGTTTTCATCACCACTTCTCCACAACTAGCTTGAGATTCTATTGTAAGAATTTCCCTTTTTTCTGCCATACCACAACAAATAATCAAATCAGGCTTAATCTCTTCTATTTTATGAATAACAGTCTTTGTAGCTACCTGTACATCAACAGGCAACTTTCTTAAAAAAATTAACGAATAATTCTTGCAATTTTGCAAAAATATTAGACCAAGTAAATCATCAGAAGAATTAGATTTATGGTGAGGTTTCCATATATCAAATGATGTCAGTAAAACTTTGATTTTCATTCTTCAAACAAAGATAAAATAAAAAAATGTGTAAATTATCAGCAAAGGCAGAAGGCAGAAGAGAATCTGACTCCTGACCAAAAAATAAGGTCTCAAGCCTCCCCTTTCAAGGGGATGAAAAAGCG
>NZ_CEZPJD010000428.1:5302-6585 GCF_983059655.1 Okeania sp. | reverse complement strand
TCTATTAGATATAGCGCTGTGCGCAGGCAACAGGCAACAGGCAACAGGCAACAGGGGGAAGAAATTGCCGAGAATATAAGACTTTTAGCTATTTGGCCTTTCCTGCAATTTGTAAATATACCAGCGCTCATTGCTATAGATGTTGACTCAAAATATTCCTGGCAATTTTCCAAGATTATCTTTATTCCATGACACAAGTCTAAATCTACTTTTACAGCTTTTACAGCAGTTTTGGAGTTGATAAAGTACAAAGTTTTACGAATTTAGGGAATAGGGAATAGAGATTAGTATTAAACTGTACCTCACCCTTCCTCAAAAGTTCTGTAAACCTACCTTCTTCCTCCTTCCTTCTTCCTTCCTTCCTCCAAAGTATAACTATTTAACCGGACATGATATTACTTGATTGTTTTGATAATATTCTGACTCCTGACTCCTGACTCCTTCTTTTAAACTTTACAAGCAACACATTGTTTTAAAATATTTTGCAAAGAAGGTAGGGGGAATTTGTTAATAATTTCTGCTGCAAAAGCATCAATTAATAAGTTACGACTTACTTCTTCATTCAAACCTCGACTTTGTAAATAAAACACTTCATCATCATCCAACTGACTAACAGTTGCACCATGGGAACATTGGACATTATCTGCAATAATTTCTAACTGCGGTTTTGTATCAACCCTCCCACCAGAAGAAAGTAACAAATTACGATTTAACTGAGCTGCATTAGTCAACTGTGCAGTTTGAGAAACATAGACTTTGCCATTAAATATAGAATGTGCTTTGTCATCAACAATAGACTTATAAAGTTGGTCAGTCACACCGTTAGGATGATTCAAAATAATGGCACTGTGAGTATCCGCTTCTTGCTCATTCCCAATAAATGCCAAACCATAAAGATTAGTTTCTGTACCCTCTCCCATTTGAGAAACTTCCAAGTTATGACGAGATAACCTTCCTCCTAAATGGATAGCATTGCAAGTATAGCGACTATTCTTAGCTTGAGCGATCGCTGTTTTGCCAATATGAAATGCTGCACCTGCATCTCGTTGTACCCGGGTATGATTAATTTCGGCATTTTCCTCTACCCATATTTCTGTCACTGTATTTGTCAAATAGGGTTTAGAAGTGGGTGCTTCTGGGCAAATAACTTCTGCTGTAACACAATGCTCAATTATTTTCGCACTACTACTACGCTCCGCTACTACCAAACAACGACGCTGAGTCAAAATCGGAATTTCGGTCTGAGTCGCAATAAATAATAGATGTATTGGTTTTTCTACAAC